>DASTZZ010000107.1 GCA_035764005.1 Terriglobales bacterium | reverse complement strand
CGTGTCGCGGATGTATTCCACGTAGGCGAGTGATTCGACGTAAGCCACGGCGGCGCGATTCGAGTCGTAGCCGATGAAGCTGCCTTCGAGGGCTTGCAAAGGAGCTTGTTTGCCATCATCGAACAACTTTGCGAGCTGCATCCGATAGCGAGCGGCAGATTGCGGTTCCACTAACTGCGCGAAACCTTCGTTCAACCAGACGGGGCAATGGCCGTTCGTCGCCTGACGAATGAATGAGTGCGCCAGTTCGTGCTTGAGCACGCGCGAAAGTTCGGGCGTGACACCGGTGAGCCCTTCGACTGGAATTCGCAGCTTGCCATCATTCAGCGCGGCAGTCCACGCAGGAGCGAGGGTAACGTCGAAATATGTTTGGTTGGTGTATAGAACGACGATGATCGGGTCGCGAGGCAGCAGACCCATGGTCGAAACGAGGTCGCCGAAATGGCGCTCCAGCGTGAGCAGAATCTCCTGGCGCAGCTTGGGCGTTGCCATCTCGCCTTCGTAACGCATGTTGAAGTGCGTGCTGGCCTCGCTGCGGAAATCAGCTTCTGCCTTCGCCTGCCGCGTGATTGTCTTGAGGTAGTTCTCGGCTTCCTTATCGTTGGGATCGAGTTCCTTGGCTTTGGTCAGCTCGTCTACTGATTCGCGAAGGCGATCGAGCTTGTAATAGATCATCCCAAGAATTTTGTGCGCGAAGCCGGAATCCGGATTCTTGCGTACGGCATCTTCGCCATAGCTCTGCGCCTGAGTCGCCTGATCCTGCTTGAGCAGTGCCCACGCATAAATGGCGGATGCCTCGCCGTTTTCTGGCGCCAGGCTGACAGCGCGCTCCAGATGAGCGCGGGCATCATCAAATTTGCTTTGCTGCTGCTCCTGAATTCCTAGTGTGATGAGCGCGGCTATCAACTCTTCTTTGTTGCCGCTCCGCTCGATTTGAGCGAGGCGCTCAGGAGTGATTTGCCCGTCGGTATGCTTCAGGTTCCCCGAAGCAACTCTCGGCGCGGCGATGTTTACGCTCGCGGAGGATGCTCCGGGAACGCCGGCCCCTGCTTCTATGTGATCGACGGTGGAGGAGGGGATAGCGTAAGTGTCGTCGCCGATGTCATACTCCACTCGCTCCCCTTTTTGTCTTGCGGCGTCAGCCAGAATGGTGCGTCCATTCTTCAGATAGATCGTGTCGGCCGTAGCGGCACACGAGAGCGCAAGCAGGATGGCAAACAGGGGACGCACAGCGCAGATTCTAGCAAGCTGAATTCGCGGTTCAGCACAGCGCCACTGCGAAGGAACTGACCTTGGTAACACACCCGAATCCGAAGTTCATGGCCTGCAATCGCGTTGTGTGCGTGCTCGCAACTGCGCTCCTGGCCATCTGCGCAGCAGGAGCGCAGGTACCCGGGGCAAATTCGGCCTCCAATCTATACCGCAATCTGTGGGATTCGGGACTCGACATCGCCAAGGTGTATCACGTGCGCGACGCAACATTTGATCGCGAAGATCTGCACTTCGCGCTGAACGATGGCTGGATCATCGTCGGAGAAGAAGTCGCCGGCCACGTGAATGCTGTCTTCTTCGTGGGCGATGGAGAGGTGCTGGTGATTCCACCGGATCGAAGCGAACGCGCGTCGATTGGACTCTTCCTGAATACTGGCGTTCTCGAAGAAAAATTTACCTCGGCTTACTTTCGCTTCTTTGATGATCGATTTCTTCAAGACCTCGATCCCGCGCTGCGCAAAGAGGACAACCCGGAGATCGTCGATAAAGCCAACGCTGCCGCCAAGGAACTTGCCCGCACCGACGCTCTGCGCCTGCTTCTTGCGTACATGAACACGCCAGTTGGTGGTCACCAGGATAGATTTCTTCACGCGCGGGTAGTTGGCGTGTCGCGCGGCACCTTCGATGTTTTCTATGACGAGGCCGCTCCGGAGCAAATCGCCGTGGGACAGGTGACATACGCTCCCGGCGGAAGGCCTTTTTATAACGTCTGGACATCATTCGTGTCGCGTTCCCATAGGGACGAAGAGCCATCGGCGACCGCAGGGCTGCCGTGGGTACCAAAATCCTTCCACGTAAAAGTGAACGTCCATCCTCCGGAATCACTCGACGGCGATGCCGAAGTCGAGCTGGAGACCTTGCAGCCAAACACGCGCGCTGTGCTCTTCGAACTCTCTCGCGCGCTGAAGGTCTCGTCGGTGACAACTGATGGACATGCGGTTCAATTTCTGCAAAACGAGGCCGTTGAAGGTTCGCACATCTCGCGCGAAGGAAACGATTACGTCGCGGTTGTCCTCCCGGCAGCTCCGCAGAAGGGTCAACGATTCAAGCTGCGCTTCCTCTACTCCGGTTCCGTGCTGGCCGATGCCGGCGGAGGACTCCTCTACGTCGGCTCGCGAGGGAACTGGTTTCCTAATCTGGGACTCAATATGGCGATGTTCGATCTGGAGTTTCGCTATCCGCAGGAGTGGACGCTGGTGGCGACAGGCAAGCGGATCTCGCAGCAAGTCGTTGAAGGAGACAACGTTTCCCAGTGGGTTTCTGAGCACCCCATTCCAGTTGCTGGATTCAATTTGGGACATTACCAGGCATCGGAGGTCATGGCGGGCAACGTTAAAGTGGAGAGCTTCGCTGCACCAGGAGTTGAGAGGAGTTTCCCAACCGCTACACAGACGGTAGTGGAACCCATCATTCCTCCTCGTCGAGGCGATCATCCTCACACCGTGCAGGTCCCGCTTCCCAAACCAAAACCCGCCGGAGAGATCGCCGCGACGGAAGCGGCTGCCGCGATCGACTACTTGAGTCCGCGCATTGGCCCATTTCCCTTCAGCAGTCTTTCTCTTACGCAAATGCCTGGCGATCTCAGCCAGGGCTGGCCAGGGCTCATCTTTCTTTCCAGCTACGTATTTGTGCCGCAGCAGGAGCGTGGAGCGGCGGCCAACTCGGATTTCGATCGCGTGCTCTTCGATCGACTTATGGTGCCGCACGAGACCGCGCATCAGTGGTGGGGCGATTCAGTCTACTGGTCTACGTATCGGGATAAATGGATTTCCGAGGCTCTGTCGAACTACTGTGCGCTCTTGAGTTTTGAGCGAGACTATCCAAAGGACTTCCGCGAGGTGCTGGAATATTACCGTACGCGGCTTAATGACAAAAACCCGGAAGGAAAACCAAATCGGGAGGCCGGGCCGGTGACACTTGGTCATCGCTTGAACTCCTCCGCGTTTCCACAGGGTTGGGACCTGGTTGCTTATGGACGCGGCGCCTGGCTGATCCACATGTTGCGCGAATTCCTGCGCGACGGCACCCGCATCCGCGGCAGCAGCGGATCCGACGATCTCTTCTTCTCCGTTCTCCATGAGCTGCAGCACGATTACGCTGGCTCCCAGATGAGCACGCTCGACATGCAGCGCGCATTCGAGCGCGTGCTGCCGAAATCGCTCTATTACGAAGGCAAACCTAAACTCGACTGGTTCTTCGATGGATGGGTGAACGGCACTGCGATGCCGCATTACCAATTGACAAATGTCCGCTTCAACCGACATGCTGCCGGCGTGCGCGCAACGGGAAACATCCTGCAGAAGGATGCGCCGGAGGAGTTGGTGACCGCAGTGCCTGTCTATGCGGAACTGCAAAAAGGCGATCTGCGATTCGTCTCGCGCGTGTTTGCAGATGGCAGCGAAACGCAATTTTCATTGACCGTGCCTGCAGGAACGAAACGGCTGGTGGTAGATCCTTACGGCACCATCCTGACTTCGCCATAGCTGACGTGGAGCCGGGCGCCCTCGCCCGGGTTTTCGCGGATGCGAACCACTCTGTTTGCTGATTAGAGAACCTTTCATGCCCGGAACACCCGCCCGAGGGCGTCCGGCTCCACGGAATCGCGATCTAAATCGGATCGATCTCGCCGTTCACGATCATCGATTCGGCAATTTTGCGTGCACGGCGGAACGTAGCGGATTGGGGATCACCGGACGGAAGAGCATCGACGAGCTTCGCTAACTCCTCGTCGAAGAGGCGCGTGATCAACTCCGGCGTGTGCTTCACCGACTTTCCGTCATCATCAGCGATCTGCACGCGGTCGCGATGCTGCACGCGTTGCGCGATCATTAGTCGATAGATGCGATCGGTGGCGAGATCCTCCATGTATCCGTCCAGCAGGCTGGCTCCCCTACCGTTGAGAACGCCATTGCGATAGCGAATCACCGTCCGCACAGCAGCACGAGTTCCGGCCAACGTTCGCTTGCCCACATTGGTTGGTTTGGGCCGGAGGTTGGGATAGCGTTCGCCTACAGCTTTGTGTGTCTTGATCTGGTTCGGAAATGGGAATTGTTCGACCGCAATCTGGTTTTGATCAGGATGTCCCGTCCAGGCTCCGTCGAAGCCACGGTCGGCCTCGTTCTTTTTATCTTTTTCCAGAACTGAAAGTGCACGGGCGTTTAATTCAGGGTTGGTGCGATCAGGATACAACGCGGTCATGCCACCGATGGCAAGCGCACCTCGGCCGTGGCAGATCGAAACCAGCAAATCGCGCAGATTCTGGAAGAACGGTACGTCATGTGGAATCGTGTTGCGGTCGGGAAGGATCCACTCCGAATCGCTGAGATTGAAATGGATCAGCGAAGCCATGTAATCCCAGCGCCCAAGATTCAGCCCGAGCATGTGGTCGCGCAGATTGTAAAGAAACTCTTCCATCTGGAAAGCGAGCGGATGTGACTCGACGAGCGCCATGCATTTGATGTAGCCATGCTGCCATCCGCGCCGGCTCTCGATCTCATTGAAGAGCTCGTTCCACCAGAGGGCCTCTTCCGCCGATTCCGATTTGGGAATATAAAAAGAAAGCGGATGCCGGAGCTTGGCTGCGTCGACTTCGAAGGCGATGCGGCAAACATCGTAGAGCGAGGCGGAGGTCAGGTCGTGGCTTTGGTTCTCGGCCGCATCGGGGCCGGAAAACTCGGCTTTTCGGCGCTGGTCCGAATCCTGCTTACCTCCCGACATCAGTCCGGGTAGATGCTGCGAAAGATGAAGCCCGCGCGCGCGTGTGAAGATCACCGTCTTACTCGGGGCAATCGTCACCTCCTTGTTGCGCTTCTTATCGAAGTAACTCAGCTCGCCTCGGAGCGCCGAATGAATGTTCTTGATTCCGAGCTCGAGATGATCCCAGAAGTTCGCCATGGAGTCTTCGAGATCGAGCATCACGCCGGGGGCTCCTGAGTTGAGCATCTTCACCACCAACTCGGCGTCATCCGCAGGGCCGGTCATCTGATTGCGCTGGTCCTGGCACCAATCTGGAACCGTGATACTCCATTTACTGGTTGTCGCTTCCGACTCAGGAAGATGATTCGGCAGCTTGCCCGCGTGCGACTCAGCGAGTACTCGCTTGCGCCTGGCTACGAGCTCCCGTTGCCGCGGAGCAAAGCGCGCATGCAGGGGAAGATAGAAATCGAGAAATCCGGGAGGAAGGTCACGCTTGAGGTCGATGTTTGCGGGCGCGGAGTTGATGGCAAATCCGTGGAGTTGTTCCATGCTGCTTGAAACTGTAGCAGAGCCAACGTGGAGCCGGTTGTTCACTTCGCGGCTCTACCCTATGATGAAGTTCCGGCTGCTCTCCTGAGCGGAGCAGTTAGTTTCTTCAAAACGAGTCCCTGTGTCGGTAGAAACTTGTCCTCAGTGCGGCGGATCTGGGTGGAGGACCATCCCTGCGACTTCCACAAAGCCGCAAAGTGTTACGCGCTGCGAGTGCCGGGTCGGCAACTGGTCAGAGCGGCTGCTGAAAAAGGCGCGCATTCCGGCGCGCTACGAGCATTGCACGCTCTCGAACTTCGACTCGGATTTCCCCGGAGCAGATCGGACTCTCCCGGGCGCCCTGTTCCAGGCGAATCGATTTGTCGAGGAGTATCCGCTGGAGAATACTGGCCTGATGCTGCTGGGGCCAATCGGCGTTGGCAAAACGCATCTTGCTGTTGGCATTCTGCGGGAGTTGGTGGTTCAAAAGAATGCCTCCTGTCTCTTTTACGACTATCGCGAGCTGCTGAAGGAGATACAGAATTCCTATAACGCAAGCGTCCAAACCACGGAGCTGGAAATTCTCAAACCGGTCTTTGAGACCGAGGTGCTCGTTCTCGACGAACTCGGCGCAGTCAAGCCGACAGAGTGGGTGTGGGACACTGTGAGCCACATCCTTAACACCCGCTATAACGATAAGCGAACCACCATAATCACCTCGAACTTTGCTGACCTCCCGCCTGCCGCGACTGAAGCGAGAAGCGCCTTAGGGCGCGTCGCTCGCGACGAAACTCTCGGCGACCGCATTGGCGAACGTATGCGGTCCCGTTTGCACGAGATGTGCCGCAAAGTTGATATGCAAGGCAGCGATTTCCGCCAGAGCATCAGAAGAGCGCACTAGGAATCGGGTGATCGGGCGATCGGGTGAAGTGAAACCACTGTCAGTTAAGAGTTGTGAGCCGCGAACCGTCAGAAAAGCGGGCCGGAAAAGCAATGGTTTTTAGATCACCCGATGACCCGATGGCCCGATCACCCAATGTTCGGCCTCCCCTGCCGACTACGTCGCATCACAACTATTGCCGGAGTTTCTCTTCTGCTACTCCGGTCATCTTCATTTCAGGAGCACTGGCATGTCTCACGTGGGGACTCTGCGCGACTTCCGTTTTGACAATCAGGCCGATGACATTCGCGGCGCCGCTTTGTACGGACGCGACAACGAGAAGCTCGGTAAAATCGACGATGTGATCTTTGATCACTCAACCGGCCAATTGCGATATGTGGTCGTCGACACCGGCGGCTGGCTGACGAGCAAGCACTTTCTCGTTGCGCCTGAACGCATCCGCGCTCGCAGCAACAAGGAAGACGAGTACCTCACGGACCTCTCGAGGAAGCAGATCGAAACTCTGCCTGCATACGACGAGAGCAATCTACGCGATGAAAAGCACTGGGAGGAATACGAGGGCGACTATCGCAAAGCCTCCGGACTTGAGGAGACCGGCGGGGTGATGCATCAGGCTGGAGGCACCAACATCCTCGTTCCCGACACCCTTCCGGCAGAAGGCCCCGCTCCCACGACGCGCACTGGTCAGCCCGTTTCGGGATACAAGAGCCCGATTCATCATCGCCAGAGCGGACTGATGGACACTACTCCGATAGGCGTAGGCCGAAACGCGGACGACGAACGTCTAACCTTCGTTCCCGACGCGATCGATGCGGATCGCGGCGATATTAAAGACATGCCCGCAAAGCCCGAGGCCGCGCAAAACGCAAATCTTTCAGGCAGCTCGTCGGGACTGGCCACCGAGGTGGTTACAAACGCTCGTCCCAGAGATATCGTTCATCGCGGCGATGACCGCATCGATCATCCACGTTCGGAAGTCGTGGAAGAAACCATTGAAGGCGATGCGATCTTTAATGCAGAAGACGTAGAAGGGCGAACACATCATCGGGGGAACGTACATGATGCGGATCTGCCGAGCTATCCAACCGTCGGCGGAGAAGAAACGCAGACTACGCAAGGCCGCCTGCCGAACTATCCGGATGCCAGCCAGGGACAGCGCTGGGCTCGCTTTGAAGAAAATCTGCGCCGCCAGCGGCCGAAGATTGTAGGTCGTTGCAGCGTGTGCGAGGAGTTCCAGAATCGCCGCAAAGAAGACGCCGCGTAAAATCCGGGGTTAACACGAAGGTCACGAAGGTTAAAAAAGGAAAGGTCACGATGTGCAATTATTCGTGACCTTTCTTTTTCGAACTTTGTAACCTTCGTGTTAACCCCTGTCACATGTTTGTGTGCCCGCTGCGCATGGTCTCATTGAACTTCGGCTTCAGCAGGGCAAGGGATGATTCCATCTGCTTCGCAAACACTCCTGACTGGGCCGCTAATTTGTCGGTTGCGGCAGCATATTCGCCGGAGGCATCCAGCGTGAGCCATCCCTGGTTTGCCAGGTCACGCGCGCGAGCACGTAGATCTTCGATCGAGCAGTCAAGGTATTGGGCGTCAAATGGATCGGCTATCCATGCCGGCTGACGCTCACCCAAACGCGCGCTGATCCAATAGACCTTGCAGCAGAGAAATTCGTTGCGCTTGGTTTCGCTAGTCTCGCTGAAGATGAAGCGCTGCTGGCGGAAGCTGTAATAGCGCGTGCTCACCGGCACAGGCTGGCGATTGCCGCTCTTGAGCAGCTCCAGTTGACCGAGATCCAACGTCTTCCGTATGGCATTGAAGGTCACGGCTTCGGCATAGGGTTGTTCCAAAGTGGGAAGGACTTCGGCGAAAGTCACGGTCAGGCTGGCGGCGATCTTCGCGTGAAGAGGACTGCCCGGCTCAGCCAGTTGAACCACTCCGTGGAGGATGAAGGAATCTGCTCCTGAGGTGGAGCGATGGTACGGCCAAGTGAACTGCTGCATCGACAGTGGCAGGCCGTGCAGGGTCAGGAAAACATCAGGACGCGGCGAGGACATGCGCTTCGCCAACGTTTTGAAGTAAGAGGCGAGTTCTTCGCCGAGAGCGGGCTTCTGCTCGATCTCCGCGCCGAGGCGCTCACTGGTTTCGATGGTCTGCGTCACTCCGGTCGCAGACTTCAGCTGCAATTTTGCCGTCGGCGCTCCCGTGAAATCGGTTCCTGATTCAACTGCGGCGATCGAAAGTTTCGCTTTAGTCGTGTATTCCTGAAGTAGTTGTGCGATGGATTCTGATGCGGTGGGCATAACGCGAATTTATTTTACTAAGAAGACGCAAGTTCGGTACCGTTCGCGGTAGGGAATGGGTGTCTCGATCATGACTCGCCTCACTCCGCACAATCGGACCGACCAGGCGTTTAGAAGGGATGAGACTCTCATGAGAGAGCTAAGGACTAAGACTCATGATATTTATGCGGCACCGAACGTCAGCGGCTACTGCAGCATCTGTGGGTTTCGGTTGGCCTGCAGAACCTGCTGCGCTCGAGAAAAGAGTTCGAGCACTTCGAGCGGCTTGGTGACGTGGGGCAACATGGCGGTTTCGAGAATTTCGCGAGTTTCGGCGTTCGGTTTTCGCGATACCGTCAGCAGCATACGATCGGCGAGTTCGGGGCGATGCTCGCGAATCCATGAAACCATGCGCTTGCTGGAGAAATTTTCTTCGAGCTCTTCGTCGAGAATCACAGCGTCCATCTTCTTCGTACGAAGCAAATCAATGGCATCGTTCGCGGTGAGTGCCGGGACGATCTCTGCTCCCAATGCACTCAACACCGAACGTTCAAACTCCAGCACGGCTTCGCTGCGCTGAATCAGCAGAATGCGCGAGCTGCCGGATTCAGACGGGTTCGGCTGCCACACCGGAGCGGCTTCGGCTGTCTCAGGCCGCTTTACGAGCAGAGGCCGTGGACGCGTAAGTTCCGTCTTGGGAGCGGCGATTGGAGCTTCGACACGCGCGAACCTCGGTTGTCCCGATACGGTGGAGAGCGCCGCGATCACGCGCCTGGCTTTTTCAATCTGCTCTTCCATGCGCGCGACCAGATGAGTGGAGCGCCCCTCGATTGTTTCCGCTTTGAGTAACTCGATGTAGCCGAAGATTGCGGCCAACGGGTTGATCAAATCTCGCGCGATGCCGCCAACCAATTTCGAAAACTCGTGATATGCAGCCGCTTCATTGCTGCGCATGGCGTCGCGTCCGACCTGCGATTCGAGCCCGAGCTTGACGACGTTTGCGACCAAGTCGGCAATCTTCTGCTGCGTGCGCTCGAAGCGACGCGAGCAGTGATCGAAAAAAGCAAGGGTGCCGAAGATGCGATCTTCGTTCTCGACGCTTACCCACAGCGACGCCGAACTCGCAAAGTCGAAATTGGGAAGGATGGTGCTGAGCGCGTCCCAATCACGCGAGACGATGATTCGTCCTGATTGGCGCCGCACATGATCGGCGAAGGCGGGCGGCAGAGCATCGGGAATCTGCAGTTCATTCCCGGCGCGCTGATTTACGCGCACAGTGCCAACATGATCGAAAGGCGAGCCCGGAGTGGCATAGAAAGCGCAGCAGCCCACTTCGAGAAGATCTCCAGCGGCCTGCAAAGCGCAAAGAAGAAATTCCTGCTCAGTACGGCAGAACGCGGCCGCCGTGCCGGTGGCAATCATCGCGTCACAAATTTCTTCGATCGAGTACAAAGTTTCCCAGTTATGAAAAAGGCATGAGCAACGTCATGCCAAACAAATCCAAAAATCTGATCCTGCAAAACTTCGACAAATTAGGCGGCGACTCCGACCTTACGCCGAATACGCGCGATGCCCCGTCAATCTGCCGACCAAATCGCATGACAACCGATCGAGATCCGCAGTCGTAATCTGCGTTGTACGCTGCGGCGGCAACAAGCGGGTCTCGCTTTTGCCTTCCACATCGCGCCGCAAATGCACGAGCAGGGCCTGAACTACGCTAGAATCAAACTTCGTCGGCGACAATCGAACCAGCTCATGACAGACGCTCGCCACCGAACTCGACGCCCGATACGGACGATCACTGGTCATGGCGTCAAACGTATCCGCGACCGCGACGATGCGGACCGAAAGCGGAAGCTCGTCGTTGTGCAGGCGATCGGGGTATCCGGAACCGTCGGCGCGCTCGTGATGCCAGCGCACCACCTCGGGCACTTGTGGCCACGGGAAACGCACGGACGAGACGATCTGATGTCCCATCACGGTATGGTCGGCGATTGCGCGAAATTCTTCAGGACGCAGTGTCGAGGCCTTCGAGAAGAATTGCTTGTCGACGGTTACTTTGCCGATGTCGTGCAGATGACCCGCAGCGCGGATTCCCGCCACTTCTTCTTCATTCATGCCTAGCGTGCCGGCAATCCCGGCAGCGAAGCGGGCGACGTGTACCGAATGTCCACGCAGGTACTGATCCTTGCAATCAATCGTAGTTGCGAACGCTTCGAGAGCATCGTCGTAGGAATGATGAAGCGAGCTGAGCAAGCGCAGATTGTCCGCGATCTGATGCCGGAGAGACTCAGCCAGAGAATGGTTGTGCAACACTAGCGCCAGATGTGGCGCGAGCATGTCGAGGCATTCGATGTCGGGTGCGCCGTACGACTCGCGTCCTAAACGCGCGCCCAGCACGAGCATGCCCACCGGGCCTGTGTTCACGCGCAATGGCGCCACGCATTGAATTGAAGAGAGGAAAGGAAGGTCCTGAGAACCGAAGAACTCTTGTATGTCCTGCGGGCGAATGGGAGCACGCGGCCCGCGCGCCTGCTGCCAGTTTTGCGGCTGCGCTCCAAGGAGCGGCAGTACCGAATTGGGACTCAGCGATGGAAATCCGTGAGCGGCAACGCAGGTAAGCTTGGTGAAGTTGCCGTCGAGCAGCAGGATCGCCGCCTGCTCGGCGTCGAACGCGATTGCGACTCGCTCCAGGATTTGCCGGACCGAATCGGAAAACTCCCGCTCCGACGTCGCCACGGGGCCGATGTCGGCAATGGTCCTCAGTACGGCGAAGAGGCGGACGAGCTTCGAGTTTTGTTCCATCGAAAGACGAAGCGACGGAACCGACAGAGCAACTAAAACATAGCACCGCAGGCAGGGCATCCCAGTGGATTTGTGAGGAGTGGTTAGTTGCTGGTTTGGTACATTCCAGCTTTACCGCGTGTAGGTGGGAGGCTCCTCGGGATCGAGGGCGACCTGGTCATGAATCTCCCGAATCCTTCCGTAGACCGCACGCCGAATCGTTTCCAGATTGTACGTGCGCACAATGAAGATCTCGGTGGCGTACAGGAAATTCCACTGCTCATCATCCATACGTTTGCGAATACCGGCGGGCGTAGCCACGACGTAAGTCACTGTCCAGCGAAAGTCTGAAGCCGAGTCGTAAAGCTCGATGATCAATTCGTCGGCGAAGCAATCAGGATCAGGAGGCCCGGGAGCGGCGTCGAAGTGCTCGAAGTTGAACTGGGTCACCCGCACGCGTCCGAGGTGGTCGGAGACGGGTGCCAGATCGGCTTCTCGTGCGGCGCGCGAGGAACCGGCGAATGCGTGGTCGAATCGGCGTTCGAGCCTGGGATCGAGCGGAGCATAGTCGCCCAATTTGCCTTTGTCTTTGCGGGTAAACATCAGGCGTACAGCCGAATAGAAGACGATGCCAACGACCACGAACAGCGCAAACTCGATTTGCTTATTCATGCAGGCCCCTTGCTTGCGCGCTGCCACCGGCCTTGGAAGGCTTTCCGATGCTACTCAAGCCGGAGTTTTTCCACAGGTTTGTCATGAAAGATGTCCAACCAGAGTCGCTCCTGGGGCATCGCACTTGGGATGCCGTGGGAGTTCTCCGGGCATACCAGGTCCAATGGCCAAGAGGAAGACGCATGCTGCAGTGAAGCCCCTCCAGAAACAAAGGACTCCGAGGCTCTGGATCGACACCGCTAATCTTCCCACCTCTCTAGCGCGGCGAAAAATGAGGCCGCAGCCGCTTTGGAAAATGACATCTTCCCCTCCGGAAGGCTCGCAAAATCATTATCTACAGTTAGCAGATGCAGTTCTGAAGCGAGTCACGTTCGATTCGCCCACGGGGCTGAGGGAGCGCCTGCCCCATCTGGTTTCCAAAGTCGGCTAAAGCTTCCATCGACCGCACTGCTATAACGGCGCTACAATCCTGCGTGGTTTAGGATGGCGCACACAGGACCGTCAAAGCTCGTGAACGGCCTTGGTCGTAAGTTGTTGGTTCTTTGTCCTGTCCGGAACGGCTTTCGATGATTACGCGTCGGCGATTTCTCCACTCGCTCGGATTTGGCGCTGCGGCTGGCGCTGCGCTCGGGTCGTTACCATCCGCGCTCAACGCCTTCGAGCCCTCGCGACATGCCCAGGCGGTTGGCGCCAAAACGGCACTCGGAGCTGCGCGTGCGAATGCCATTCTGCTGAACAGCAACGAGAACGCTTACGGACCTCTGCCGAAGACCGTCGCCGTAATGCAGCAGGCGCTCGGTTGGGCAAATCGCTATCCTGATTTCGATTACGATGCGCTGGTATGGGCTATCGCCGATCTGCACAAGATCAAGCCGCAGCAGGTAGTGACAGGTTGCGGATCGACAGAAATTCTGCGAGTCTCCGCGGCTGCGTTCCTCGGACCCGGTAAGAGACTTATTACTGGGTGGCCGACGTTCGAGGCGATCGCTTCCTACGCCGATGCAGCGGGCGCAGAGGTCGTAAAGATTCCGCTGACGAGCAGCTACGCCAACGATATTGATGCGATGCTGTCCCAGGCGCAGAGCGCGCCATCGTTGGTGCATGTGTGTAATCCCAACAATCCCACGGCGAGTCTCACTCCACGCAAAGATCTCGATACCTTTATCTCTAAACTGCCGGAGAACACGTACATTCTCATTGACGAGGCATATCATCATTTCGCAGTCGGCGCCCCTGAGTACAGTTCGTTTCTCGATCAGCCAATCGACAATCCGCGCCTGATCGTCGCGCGGACGTTCTCGAAGGTGTATGGCATGGCGGGCATGCGCCTTGGGTACGGCGTGACTTCGATCGAAACCGCGGAACGCTTGCGTCGCTTCCAAACTCAGGACAATGTCAACATGGCAGCAGCTCAGGCCGGACTCGCTGCTCTTGAAGATACGGACGAAATGCAGACCGCAGTTCGTCGTAATACAGCTGACCGACAGGAATTTTTTGCGCAAGCCTCACGACGGAATCTGAAAGCTATTCCCTCTTACGCAAACTTCGCAATGATTGATGCTGGACGTCCTGCCCACGCAGTGAACAGCTACTTCAAGCAGAACGGAATCTTAGTAGGACGAAAATTTCCGCTCATGGATAACTTCGTCCGCGTGTCTTTCGGGAAGCCGAACGAGATGCAACAGTTCTGGCGTGTGTGGGATGAAATGAAGAAGAGCTCCTAAGCTTCTAAGCTGCTCAGCTCCTAACCTTGTAAGCACGTTAGTCCTCTCCCTTCATAGTGCAACAACACTGGCGCTGCATGGTGTTTTTACAGGCATCTTCATTGATGGTGCACCGATTCTCGAAGCTTAGGAGCTTAGAAGCTCAGCAGCTCAGAAGCTTGCCTGTCATCCTCGCATTCGCTCAACCCATCTAACCCTCAAAAGCTTTCCAGGGAGGAACACAGAATGCACGGGGTAATTTGGTGGATCATAGTCGGTCTCATCGCCGGCTGGATTACGGGCAAAATCATGCGCGGCGCAGGTTATGGCGCGCTCGGCGATATCATTTTGGGAATCATTGGCGGGGTTATTGGAGGCTGGATCATGCGTGCGATCGGATTTTCCGCGCAAGGCGGCATGATCTACACCATCATCGTAGCCGTGATTGGAGCCGTGATCCTCACAGCAATATTCAGAGCGATTACCGGCCGAGGGCGAGGAAGAGGCGACACGTCGTCGAATTTGCGACGGGTGGCCTGAACCTGTCAAACTTCGTTAACGGCGTCGTGAGACGCCGTTTTTCTTTGTCCAAATTGAGGACGTGCAAATCAGCACGGCAAGGTTGTCTAGATCTATCTGAGAGCACCCGCGTCTGTAGCGCCCTTTGCGTGAGCGACCTCGGCAAGAATTGCGCTTCCCAAGTCCTGCGTTGTTGCATTTCCACCCAGATCTGGAGTCTTTGGTTCACTCGCTGCAATCACGGTTTCGATAGCCTTTTCTATCTCTAAGGCAGCCCCCTCGCCAAGATGTTCGAGCATCATCGCGCCTGACCAGATTTGCGCGAGAGGATTGGCGATTCTTTTGCCTGCTATGGCGGGGGTCGAACCATGCACGGGTTCAAACATCGAAGGAAATTCCCGCTCTGGATTCCACGATTTCAGCTCATTCCATGCTGAGTAAATAGCTCCAACATCGAAGCTTCGCTGGGGGAACTCAGCACGTACTTCGCTGCAAACTCCTCTGCCTCAGGATAGGCAGTGCCACGTACGCGCGCCGCGGCTCGCGGCAGGTCGTAGTCGGTATGGCGTAGCTCGACGCCGGGTCCGAGCAGCAACCAGTCTGCACCTGTTTTTCCGAAGGGCATGCCTACGCTGCCCGCATTCAGTACGCGAACGTTACCTATCGTGCGATCGAACTGCATGTGCGTGTGGCCGCAGACTACTACTCCTGCTTCCACTCCGGCGAACGCCGGTAACACCGCACTTTCGGGAGTAAGACGAGTGAAAATCTCGTTTTCATTTCGTGGCGTCCCATGGCAAAAGAGAACTTCCCCCAGGCCCTCGATGTTCTCGGTAAGCGTTCGCGGCCATGAACGCAATACGTGCTCGTCCGACGCGCTGATCTGGGCTGCACACCAGCGCATCGACATTTTTGCCGACTCTGGCATTCGTCCCGGGTCCCTGCCTTCGCATGCGGTGAGGAGGGCTGCTTCGCAATTCCCGAAAATAAACTCGGTTGGTTGTTCAAGGCTCCGAACTCGTGCGAACGCCTCGATGGCCATTGGTCCAGGAAATACATCTCCTCCGATGACAATCTGGTCCACGTCCTCGCGGCGAAGCTCGTCCAGCACTGCCTCCAGCGCAGGCAGATTGCCATGGACGTCGTACAACGCCGCAACTCGCTTGAAGCTCACAAGATTTACTTCAAGTGTCTATTTCACTCCGTTCTTTGGGTCCCAGGAGCCTTGTTCTTTGCGCACGTAGATGATCTGGCCGATGTGGTACGCATTATGCGTGCTGATGTGAGTAAATAACTGGGCGTTTTCCTTTACTTTGGCTTCATCGGCGGTCTCAACCCATTTTTCCAAATCGGCCAGGACTTGATCGAGTTGTTGCACCACATCGTTCCAGCTCTTCTCGTCGAAGTTATTGAAGGTGTCATCGTTGTTGCCGCTGAACTTCTCCGGCTTCTCACCTTTCAGTTTCGCCAGGCTCTGCCGATTCCAGAACACGAGGTGATAGGCAAGCTGCCCGACCGAGTGGTTTCCCTTGCCGTCGGTCCATTTGGCCTGCTCCGCCGTGAGGCCCTTCACGGCGATGTTCGCCGGCACGAACCACTCTTCGCTGTTGTGGGTTGATTTGAGTTCTGCGAGCAGCACGTCGCGAAGGTTGGTGGGCTTCTTATTTTGTGCAAAAACGGGAACCACGGACAACAGCAGGACCACTATGTGTTTCTTCATTCGCCAGTTCTCCGGAGAGTTAGGTTTGCAGTCACTGATTCTAAGGTGTCAGGACGTACATTTGCTGCCAGATGAGAAGAATTGTGACCAGTACACGGGTTGAAGCTACGGAATGTGCGCACTTCCAGTGCTCCAAAGTCACTGTGATTCGGGCAGCGTGTATTCGAAGTCGTAGGAGTGCTTTCCATCCGGGGCAATAATGATATTCATCTTACCTTCGAGACCAGTGAGTTGACCGGTTCCGGACGTGGGTACAACCGTGATCGTCAGGGTGGGCGTGCCATTAACCATTGTGGCCTCGTGTTGCAGAACAAATGTTCCTGTGTGTCCTCTCAGAGATCCTGTTACCTTCTCGAGAGCAACGTAGGCAAGTCTGGCATAAGCAAGCATCTCGCCTTTGCTGCTGGCTTCAAGGTCTCCGTGAAACTGCTTGTCGATCGACATTCTGCCGAAATCCTTGTCGTCGTTATAGGCGGGTAGCGGATTGAGCTTGACGTCAAACGGTCCGGTGGCGTGATGGGTCATTCTGGCTTCTTTCTGGGTTGAAGGCGACGAAGAAGTTTGGGCATACACGGCGCAGGATAGTGCGGAGATGCCCAGCAGGAAAATTGCAAGGCTATAAAATCTTTTCTGCATATACCTCACTGTTCCATTCTGAAACCAGAGTCGCTAGCGAGAGCTAACACTTCGAAACGACCGTAATATCTGGTAATCATTCTTGAGCAGCCGCTAGGCGTGAGCTTCCAGAATCACTGTTTCCAATCTGTGCACACGTTCGAGCGCCGCCGTTAATTCCGCTGCGACACGTTTACGAAGACTCAACGGCTCTATTACATCGACACGCGCCCCTTGTGCGAGCACCAGAAAGCAGGCCTGATCTTCGTCGTCGAAGCGCACATTCATCGTGAACCACCCATCGGCATCCGGACCGCGCCCGTCTTCAGTGGCCATGTGCCATCTCTTCATTTGCTTTGCGCACTCCGGATGCAGCCGCAGAACGGCATCGAAGTGAGGCCAGCCATCGCGAAATCGCTGAGCCGACGACCGCCAGTACTTAGCGAGGTCGAAATCGCTGGGGCGCTCGCTTCTCTGCTCGAGCAAATTCGCTTTTTCGATGCGGGAGACACGAAACGTCCGCAGTCCCGCCTGTGTATTCGCAACCAGGTACCACGTTCCGCTCTTTGCCACCAGCCCGAGCGGATCGATGATTCGGTCCTCACTCTCGCGACCATTCTTCGCGTAGCGGATCTTAAGTTTGCGGTCACGCGAGACGGCGTCCTGCACGATCGGCAGCGTGGAGAGGTTTTCTGGCGTTCCTCGCCAGCCCGTGGTATCTACGAAGAGCCGCTGCTGAATTGATGCTGCCTTTTGCCTCATCGAATTCGGCAACGAAGCGAGCAGCTTCGCTAAAGCGCTCTCGGCTGCGGCCGCGAGTCGAGCGTCGCCGATCACTCTCGGCTGGGCCATGAGCAGGGCTCGCAGTTCAGCTTCATCTAGGCCCGGGACTTGCGTTCGCCAATCTTCATCGAGCTGCCACCCACCGCGTGCACCGCGCAGCGCAAAGACCGGCACGCCGGCAGCGCTTAGTGCGTCCATATCGCGGTGCAGCGTACGCATCGAGACCTCAAGCCTCTTGGCCAGCTCACGACCGGACATCCGTCCGTGCGCTTGCAACAACATCACGGCAGAAAGTAAACGATCGGCTCTCATGAACCTGCCCTCTTCGACCGCCAAGGATTATTTGGGCGGAATTATGACATGAGCTGTCATAAATGGACGGCTACAGTGCCGGAGTGGCGATTTTATTGGTCGATTCGAAAGATCGAAGAAAGAGGCTGCAGATGAAGCTGACTGAGCTGTTCTTAGCACAATTGGAACGTGAAGCCGAAGGGACTCGCCATGCGCTGGAGCGCGTGCCCGAAGGTCGCAACGATTGGAGACCTCACGAGAAATCGATGCCGCTTGGTTACCTGGCGGCACTGGTTGCCAGGATGCCCGCCTGGGTGGCAATGACCATCAACACGGATGAACTCGTCCTCGGCTCCAATGGTGGATCAAAGTTCACGCCCAAGCCGTTGGCCACGAGAGCTGAGCTTCTGCAGTCGTTGGAAGAGTCCGTTGCCGAGGCACGCGAGGCGCTTAGCAGCACGAATGATGAACATCTGCTGAAACCGTGGCGCTTCGTCGCCGGCGGTCAGGTACAGAGCGAAGATCCGCGATACATTGTGCTCACTGATGCCGTCTTCAGTCATCTTGCGCATCATCGTGGTCAGCTGACGGTTTACTTGCGGCTAAATGAGGCGTCGGTGCCGGCCATCTATGGACCCTCGGCTGACGAAAGACAGATCGCCTGAAGACAAACAGAACTGTCAGGAGCAGCAGCACCTAAGGCTTAAGCAAGCTCGCCCTTCAGCCTTTCGCGTTCTTTTAACATCAGCAAGAGCCCCGCGTGTAGCAGACGACCCTTATATCTCGTCTTAAGGCCAAGAACACGTGTATCGCTCGTTCAAAAGGTAAGTCGGTTATTTACACTGTCTCGTGCCGCGAACCTCCGTTACTGAATACCTGGAACAATTCTCACGTCATCGGCGTGACATAGCTTGTGTATTCCCGCGCGGGTACCGCATAGTTCGCTGGACGTACAGTGAGCTCCTCGGCCAGGCGCAACGCGTTGCCACGTTTCTCGACCACATTGGGATAGCAAAGGGCGACCGCATCATGCTCTGGGGGGCAAACTCCGGAGAATGGCTCGCATCCTTTTGGGGCGCGGCTATGCGCGGAGTGGTTGTCGTTCCCATGGACAACGCTGCCGCTCCGGAATTCGCGCAGAGAGTATTTGAACAAGTTCAAGCCAAACTCCTGATCAGTTCACGCGGACTCACGTTGGCAGCGGCCAATGGAAAGACTCTTCACTTTGAGGGCTTCTCGTCGCTTTCCGTTTCCGCAAAGGCAACTGCGACATCGGTGAGTTCTTTGAGCCGCGAAGATCTGCTGCAAATCGTGTTCACCTCCGGAACAACCGGAGAGCCAAAAGGCGTCGTCATTACTCACGGCAATGTCCTCGCAAATCTCGAACCGATCGAGCGCGAAATACAGAAATATTTGCGTTACGAGCGTATATTCCATCCACTTCGTTTTCTCAATCTGCTTCCGCTCAGCCACGTCTTCGGACAATTCATGGGCATTTTTGTGCCACCGCTGATTGGAGCTATGGTCCATTTCTCTGAATCCATCAAGGCTTCAGACATTCTCAATACGGTCCACCGAGAGCGCATCTCGGTGCTGATTACAGTACCGCGGCTGCTTGGCTCTTTGCGGGAGATGCTCGAGGCTTCGCTGCGGGAACGACTTGGAGAAGAACGTGTCCGTTCCGAAATGGAATCAGCCGGCCAGGAACACTTTGCAAAACGCTGGTGGCGCTTCCGTCGCATTCATTTTCAATTCGGCTGGAAGTTCTGGGCAATTATCAGCGGCGGGGCCACTCTCGATCACGATGACGAAGAGTTCTGGCGCAGCCTCGGCTTCGCGGTGATTCAAGGTTATGGACTCACTGAAACTACTTCTCTCGTAAGCCTGAATCATCCTTTCAAACTCGGCCGTGGCTCCATCGGCAAGGCGCTTCCTGGGCGCGACATCAAACTCGACGCATCAGGCGAGATTCTCGTGCGCGGCGACAGCATCGCCAAAACTTATTGGGTGAACGGGCAGCCTGTCGCCGCGCGCGAAGGCGAATGGTTCCACACCGGTGACTTGGGCGCGATCGACGAAGCCGGCAATCTGTACTTCAAAGGCCGCAAAAAGAACGTGATCGTTACCGCGGAAGGGATGAACATTTATCCCGAGGATCTGGAAGCACAAATCCGCGCGCAACCTGAGGTGCGCGACTGCGTTGTCGTCGCAGTGCAGAGAGGAGGAAATGCCGAGCCGTGCGCCGTTTTAATCCTCCAACCTGATTTTGCTCACGACGGCGGTGGAGCGGCTGCACAAGCCATTGGTCATGCAAACCAGAAACTCTCCGCACATCAACGCATTTGGCGTTGGCTTATCTGGCCCGACTCCGATTTCCCTCGAACCTCTACCCAAAAGCCTCGCCAGGATCTGATCTCTGCCTATGCTCATGCGCAAGTTGAGCGCTCCGGAAATGGGAATGTCCCGCGAAGCGCTGTTGAGCAGGCTATTGCTGGTCTGAGGAAGCGGGGAGCAGGCTCATCCGCGAAGCTCGATGACGATCTGAATCTAAGCTCCATTGATCGCGTGGAGCTGCTCACGGCCCTCGAACAGCGATATCAGGTCGACTTGGATGAGAGCCGCTTCTCCGAAGCTAGCACGGTCGGAGAGGTAGAGCGCATCCTCAACGAAGCTAGCCAGGCGCCGCGAAGCCGAAAGTATCACTATCCACGATGGGCTCAGAAGTGGCTCGTCCATTGGCTCCGCGTCGCAATTTATTACCTCTTTACCTGGCCCGCGACGCTCATTATGGCGAAGCCCACGGTCGTTGGAGGCCAGCGGCTCAGAGCCTGCAATTCGCCACTGCTCTTCATCAGCAACCATGTAACGTATATCGACGCTGGGCTGCTGATGTTCGCCATGCCGCCAAGATATCGCCAGACGCTCGCAATCGCCATGCAGGGCGAACTGCTCGCCGAAATGAGAAATCCTCCAAAACAGATGAATGTTTTTCAGAGAGCAATCGAAGTGCTCTCCTACTGGCTCGTGACTGCATTGTTTGACGTGTTCCCTTTGCCGCAACAGTCAGGTTTTCGCGAGAGCTTTGCGTTTGCCGGACGGTCGATCGATCGCGGATACAGCGTTCTTGTCTTTCCCGAAGGGCGTCGCACCACAGATGGAGAGATGTCTCCATTTCGTGCAGGCATCGGCATCCTTGCGCAGCAACTCAAAGTACCTGTCGTGCCAATGAGAATCGACGGGCTGTTTCCGCTGAAATCGGAACAGCGTCATTTCGCTCGCCGAGGCCAGATTAAAGTGATTGTCGGGGAGCCCGTGCAATTCCCTGAGCACATGAGCGAAGAAGACATCGCGCGAGCTTTGGAAGAACGCGTGAAGTCCCTAACTTAGAACGTAGGTCCTACCTCGCGCGATTGACTGCAGACCCCATTCGTCGGCTGGGTTGGCAAAGCTGGAGGCGTCTTCCAGGCCGGCGGCTGTGTGAAATCGAAAAACTCGCTCATGTCATCCGCCCACGCGTCCCGTTTCGTAAGCGCCGGCACGTCGAACGTGCTCTCGATCAGCTTCAGGATCGAGGTCAGCTCGCGCGGTTTATGCGAGACAAAATGCGGTTTCACCCACGGTGAAATGACCATAATGGGAATGCGGAAACCGGATAGGTTGAAGTTTGCCTTTACATCGCCGCTCTTCAAAATTGGAGCAATATCATCGGGCGGCGGCACCTGGATTGGCGGCACGTGATCGTAGAGTCCTCCGCCTTCGTCGTAGGTAAGAACAAATACTGATGACTGCCATGCCGTGCTATTCATCAGCGCCGAGATAATCTTCTGCACCAGCGCCGCACCGCTCTGGACGTTGTTGTCTGGATGCTCATCCAGTCCCGTGGCTCCGGCGCGTTCGATAAAGACTACCTGGGGCAGGTCATCATCTGCGGTTGGGGACGCGAGTACACTGTACCAATTGCTGATGTTGTAGACCTTGGGCTTTATATCGCTACGATAATAATCAGCAAAGTTGCTCAGATAGATATCGCTGTCCTGATAGTAGTAACGCCAGCTCACGCCAGCGTCATTTAACGCGCGAAAGATCGTCTCTTGTGACCAGCCACCGGCTCCGGGAGTCGCGTTCACCGTATGTCCGAAAGAGGTGCCTGTGAACATGTACATGCGGTTCGGAATCGTGTTCGACGGCACGGATGAGAAGAATCGATCGCTCGTAGCAAATTGCGTCGCCAACTCGTAGTAATAGGGAAGATCCGTCTGATCGTAGTGGCCCATCTGCCTGGTTCCGTCGGGATCTTTTGTCGTTGTATTCAAGGTTTGCGCGAACTTGTCCATCAGGAACTTCGCGCCGCTGAAGTCCGATTCCATGAACGTGTCCGGCGCCTGAAGATCCATGTCGGTGTGGCTCTCATTCCAGGCGAAGTCGAGACCCTCCGTACAGACTGTCTGGTAGTGATACGGCTTGACCAGTTTTCCCGTTTTGGTCTTCAGCTCAGTATTCGGATTGAATCCATCAATATCGGTGGCACTGGCTCCAGGAACTTTCGACGCTCGGTACGCTCCAAGCACTCCGAAGTAGTTGTCGAAGGTGCGGTTCTCCTGAAGCATGACGATGATGTGTTTGATCGGATGATCCGGAATCACCGGTGGCGGCACGGCTACGCTGACTACAACCTGCTGACTCAGCTTCGCGCCGCTCTGATCCGTAGCAGTGGCTGTGTAAGTTGTCGTCACGCCCGGCGCTACCTTGAAAGAGCCGTTCGGCAGAAGCGCGCTTAGGTTTCCGACTCCCTGGTCAACCGACAATGAGCTGATTCCCTGCGAAGTCCAACTCAGCATTGCGCTGCCGCCCGGTTGAATCGTGTCGGGCTCGACCGAAAAGTTGAACTGCACCGGCAGAACAGTGATCGTTGCGCTCGAACTTGCCTGATGGCCGCCGGCGTCCGTCACCGTAGCGACATAAGTGACGGTGGTGCTGAGCGGGAATGTTGCCGATCCGGTGGGAAGCGTGAGTTGGCGATCCTCGGCTTCAGGCAACGAGGGAGAAAAAGTGATCGATGCGGCATTGCTCGTATTCCAAGTCACGGTCGTGAGCTGTCCGGCCACAACCGTCTGCGGGTTTGCCGAAAGCGA
The DNA here is from genome assembly GCA_035764005.1 of Terriglobales bacterium. NCBI lineage: Bacteria > Pseudomonadati > Acidobacteriota > Terriglobia > Terriglobales > Terriglobales bacterium. Next base: position 63,262 of record DASTZZ010000107.1, on the reverse strand, counting down.
GACGCTCGCCGTTTGGCCGGGCGCTGTCAATGGATTTGCGCCGCTGCCCACCGATGCAACCTGCGGCGATGCGCCACCCCCACATCCGGCACAGAAAATAATGATGAGAATTGTTGCGAAAACCAAAAGCTGCTGAAGATTTATATGACGAATGTTCACGACCCGGACTCGACTCACGAGCTTTGATTCAGCAGCTCTGGCCAGAGTTGCCGGTCGTGTATTTCTAAGTCTGCATCACGTTACGGGCGCCGGATTGAATGGTGCGAGCGCGTTGTGAAGGCCCCAGTGCTCGGCCCAGGTCTTCTTACTCCCACTGGCGACCTCAAGGATGAACTGAAAAATCTCCCAGCCGACCTCCTCTACGGTTGCCTGGCCGGTCGCGATACGTCCGGCATCGATGTCGATCAGGTCCGGCCAGCGTTCAGCGAGCGCCGTTCGCGAGGAAACTTTCACAACTGGCACCATCGCCAGGCCGTAAGGACTGCCTTCCCCAGTCGTAAATATGTGAAGGTTCATCGAGGCAAGTTGCTGCGTTCCACAGACGAAGTCGCTCGCCGGAGTCGCGGCAAAGACAAGTCCTTTCGATTTGATCTTCTCTCCTTGGGAAGCGACGGCCATGAGCGCCGACGTGCCTGATTTGGCGACTGATCCGAGGGCTTTCTCGACGACATTGGCCAAGCCGCCGCGCTTGTTTCCTGGAGTGGGATTCGCAGTTCTATCTGCTCCGCCGCGGGCGAGGTAGTCATCGTACCAGCGCATCTCCCGGATCAAGTCACGCGCGACCTGCTCGTTGATCGCGCGAGGCGTAAGCAGATGTACCGCGTCGCGAACTTCCGTGACTTCCGAAAACATGACCGTTGCTCCGGCTCGGACCAGCAGATCAGCCGCATAGCCAACCGCCGGGTTGCAGGTGACGCCAGAAAAAGCATCGCTTCCGCCGCATTGAAGCCCGACCACCAGCTCCGAAGCAGGAACCGTTTGCCGACCCCTGCCATTGAGTTGCTCAAGCCGCTTCTCGGCGGCGCGCATGATCGCCGCGACTACCTCTCCAAAACCGTGCTCATCCTGCATACGAATAACAAGCGGATCGGATTCCAGAATGGGAAAGGCCTTTGTATCGTGATCAGGAAAGAGTCGCGATGGCTGCAGCTTCTCGCATCCCAGACTAACCACCATTGGGGTCGATCCTAAATTCGCGTGCATTCCGATGTGCCGTAGCGTGGCAACCGGAATCTCTGAACCGGGCGCATCGAGCGCAACTCCGCACCCGAAAGTGTGCGTGATAGCGATCACATCATCCACATTCGGGAATCGCGGAAGGACTTCGTTCTTGATACGGCGAACCGCATAATCCACAGTGGGAGCAACACACTGAACTGTTGTCGTTATCCCCAGAATGTTCTTTGTTCCGATGCTGCCATCGGCATTGTGATATCCCGCAAACGTGTAACCGGTGAGAGCCGGTTGGCGAGGCGGCGGAGTCGTGGCCAGCGGAAGGTCATCGAGAGGAGGAGCTTGCGGAACATCAAGCATCTCCTCGCGCACCCAAGCGCCCGCACGAATGTTGCGATTCGCGAAAGCGATCGTGTGCCCATATCGCACCACGGGTTGGCCCTTGTCGATGTCGCACAACGCGACCTTGTGTGCCTGCGGAATTTTGTCGAGCAGTGTTGGCCCGTCGGGAATCTGAGTTCCGGCAGATAAGCCATCATCCGCGACCACAATGGCCACGTTGTCGCGCGGATGCACGCGAATGCACAGCGGTGCTGAGCGGCTTGGCTGCATGGATATGGCCATGTTAGCGCCTCTTCTTTAATCAGCAAGAGCGCACGTTTCGTGTACTAAGAAGCAATTCCTTTCGTCCTGACGTATATTGCAGAACATTCCATGTCATCACCAAGTGAGCCGCGCGAAAAGCTCTGCGCCATTTACGTGGACATGGGGACGACCAATACTCGAGCGTGGCTGATGGAAGGAAGCCATGTAATCGCACGGGAGTTCTCCCCTGTCGGCATCCGCGACTCAGCTCGCGAGAAGTCGCCGAAGATAATTCACGAAGGTTTGCACGCGCTGATCGTACGACTTCGTGAGGTTCGTTCTCGTCATTGCAGGCCAACACACATCGCCGCAGCGGGGATGATTGGCTCCTCTCTCGGCCTGACTGAAGTCCCGCACGTTATTGCTCCAGCAGGATTCGACGAATTGTCAGCCGCCGCGCAGTGGCACCGTTTCGAGCACATATCTGATTTGCCGATTCTTGTGGTCCCGGGAGTGCGCTGCGGCCCCACGAATCCCCGTATCGAACAGATTGAGTCCGTGGATGTGATGCGTGGCGAGGAAACGCTCTGCGCAGGGCTCGTTGCTCTCAATGTTGTGAGCCGTTCCGACGTCGTTTTGAACCTGGGTTCGCACTGGAAGGCAATTCAGCTCGATGCAAAAGGACGAGTGTCCTCCAGCAGTACTTCATTATCAGGCGAACTGATTCACGCGACGCAGCAACATACAATTCTCGCCGATTCCATCGCGATGAACTGGCCCGATCGGCTCTCGCTGGAATGGCTCAAATCGGGAATGGAACTCGCCCGGCAGTCTGGACTCGCGCGTACACTCTTTTGCGCGCGGCTGCTTGACCTTTCTCATACTGGTACTTCAGAAAATCGTTTTGCATTCGCGGTTGGAGCTTTCGTCGCATCAGACCTGGATGCACTGCGAAAACGGGGTGCTCTCAGTTCACAGCACAAGATCAGCATTCTCGGCAGCAAAGCGCTTTCCGAGGCATGGCAATTCGGTCTCAGCGATGCCGGCGTTCCATCTGCCACCATCGACTCGGGAACTGTCGAGAATGCCTTTTTAACCGGGCTAAGGCTTATTCTGGAGAAAGCACGCCATTCGCTGGATCGATCTTCAGCTCACAATATTCGGAGGAACTTCAGCTCATGAAGCTGCGCAGCACGGCGTGGTTTGGGCCACGCACTCGCGACGGATTCATTCATCGCAGTTGGATGAAGAATCAAGGCTTGCCCGATCACCTTTTCGACGGGCGTCCCGTTATAGGAATCTGCAACACCTGGTCAGAGCTCACGCCGTGCAACGCGCATTTCCGCCGCATCGCCGAATTTGTGAAGCGCGGCGTGTACGAAGCTGGAGGCTTCCCTCTCGAATTCCCGGTGATGTCTCTCGGCGAGACGCTGATGCGTCCGACCACGATGCTCTTTCGCAATCTGGTGAGCATGGACGTGGAGGAATCAATCCGCGCGAACCCGATCGACGGAGTCGTGCTCCTTGCCGGTTGCGACAAGACGACGCCTGCGCTCCTGATGGGCGCAGCTAGTTGCGATCTGCCCTCGCTCATGATCTCCGGCGGCCCGATGCTCAATGGAAAATTTCGCGGGCAGGATATTGGGTCCGGCACAAACGTTTGGAAGTTCAGCGAAGACGTGCGCTGCGGCGTGATGAGCATCGGCGACTTCATGGATGCCGAAGCCTGCATGAGCCGCTCCGCCGGACACTGCATGACCATGGGCACCGCTTCCACGATGGCCTGCGTCGTCGAATCGCTCGGTATGGGACTGCCGATGAACGCCGCGATTCCCGCCGTCGATGCGCGTCGCTACACGCTGGCGCACAATGCTGGGCGTCGCATCGTGGAGATGGTGAAAGAGGATCTGCGCATGTCAAAGATCCTTACGCGCAAAGCATTTGAGAACGCGATTCGCGTAGTGGGCGCAATTGGCGGCTCGACGAATGCAGTGATCCATCTCATCGCGATCGCCGGCCGGGTCGGCGTGGAACTCTCGCTTAAAGATTGGGACACCCTCGGACGCAACGTTCCCTGCCTGCTGAATCTCATGCCCGCAGGCAAGTACCTGATGGAAGACTTTTACTACGCCGGCGGATTGCCCGCGATCATTCGCGAACTCGGCGATCTCATCCATCGCGATGCCCTGACCGTGAACGGGAAGACGATTGGCGAGAACGTGAAAGATGCTCCTTGCTACGACGCTGATGTCATCGCTCCACCGGAAAAACCGATTCGGGAACACAGCGGAATCGCCGTCCTGCACGGAAATCTCTGTCCGAATGGCTCCGTGCTGAAACCATCTGCCGCAACTCCCGAACTGATGAAGCACACAGGTCGTGCCGTCGTCTTCGAAAACATCGAGCACTTCTACGAGCGCATCGATGATCCCAATCTGGACATCGATGAGCGCTGCGTGATGGTGCTGAAGAACTGCGGTCCACGCGGCTATCCGGGCATGCCGGAGGTCGGCAATATGCCTCTGCCTTCGAAGATTCTGAAGAAGGGGATCACTGACATGGTTCGCATCTCAGACGCGCGCATGAGCGGCACTGCGTATGGAACCGTCGTCCTGCACGTTTCCCCGGAGGCGGCAGCCGGTGGCATTCTCGCCGTCGTGAAAGACGGCGACACGATCGATCTGGATGTTGAGGCGAGAAGGCTGCATCTGAATGTTCCCGATCAGGAAATCAAACGCCGCTTAGCCGACTGGAAGCCGCCGAAGCCGGTCTTCGAGCGTGGGTACTACAAGCTCTACTTCGATCACGTAATGCAGGCCGATAAGGGAGCCGACCTGGATTTTCTGCCGGGCGGCAGCGGCGCCGGCGTGCCGAGGGATAGCCACTGAATCAGAATCGGCAACTTTCTTGAAGGAACAGCGATATATACAGGGAATGGATTCGTGAAAACACGAAAATCCGCAAATTTGGCCGCAAATTCGAAAATTTCTTTCACGACCAGGGAATTAACAGGGAAAGCGGGCATTTGGGCGGTAATGCAAAGACATCACAGGACTTCCTTGCACTGACTCGGGCTTTCAAAGAATTAACAGGGAAACAACAGGGATTTTTTTGGCAAAGCGCACGCAAGACAATCAGCGCCGAAATAAGTTAATCCTTGCCGGCAGTCCTGGTCGGCTTCACAAGAAAGTCGAAGTCGCACCCTTGCGGTGCCTGCATGACGCAGCGGCGGTACAGTCCTGCGTAGCCGCGCTCTGGAACTGGGGGCGGTCGGAATCCTGCGAGTCTTGCCTTCCGCTCTTCTTCTGAGATCAGCAGGTCGAGGCGTTTCTTCGAAACGGATAACGCAATGCGGTCCCCGGTTCGCACAGCGGCGAGCGCGCCTCCGGTCGCAGCTTCCGGAGCGACATGGAGCACGACAGTTCCAAACGCGGTACCGCTCATTCGCGCATCGGAAATGCGCACCATGTCTTTCACTCCTTTACGAGCGAGTTTGCCAGGTATGGGAAGATAGCCCGCTTCCGGCATCGCCGCGGCCAATGGCCCGGCGTTCTTGAGCACGAGAAAATCCAGCGGAGCTACGTCGAGATCGGGATCATCAATGCGCGTCGCAAGATCATCCAGTCCATCGAAGACAACCGCACGACCTTCGCATTCGAAAGATGAAGGATTTGCAGCAGCGCGTTTGAAGATGGCGCCGTCGGGAGCGAGGCTCCCGCGCAGAGCAACGATGCCTCCGTCAGGCGAAACGGGTTCAGATAGTCGATGAATCACTTTGTGATCAACAAAGGTCGAGTGCTTGTCGTCTGTGAGCCGTTCACTCAACTTGCGTCCATCGACGCCTATGCAGTCGAGATGAAGCAGCGGACGCAGTTCACGCAGCAGAGCCGCCATTCCACCGGCAGCGTGAAAATCTTCCATGTAGCCCTCGCCCACCGGCTTGAGATCGACCAGTACCGGAGTCTCATCGGACATTCGATTCAATTGGTCGTATGAGAGCGGAATGCCAAGCCGGCCCGCGATCGCGGTGAGGTGAATCACTGCATTAGTCGATCCGCCAATCGCGAGCAGAACTCGCAGGGCGTTCTCGACAGATTTCGGCGTGATGATTTGTTCGGGAGAAATAGGCTGATTAGCGAGACGTACAGCTGTCTTCCCGGTGTTCTCGGCAGCGACGAGTCGCGCCGCGTGAACCGCTGGAATCGCTGCTGTCTCTGGTAGCGTCATGCCAAGCGCCTCGGCGACGCAGGCCATCGTGCTCGCCGTTCCCATTACGGCACAAGTGCCGGCAGTGACTGCGAGATTGCCTTCAACTTCAAAAATCTCTTCGTCGCTCACTTCGCCGGCGCGATACTTCGCCCAAAACCGGCGGCAGTCCGTGCAAGCCCCAAGACGCTCACCGCGATAGCGTCCAGTCATCATCGGTCCGGTGACAAGCTGAATCGCCGGCTTTCCCGCCGAGGCCGCGCCCATAAGCTGCGCCGGAACCGTCTTATCGCAACCGCCGATCAGAACAACCGAGTCCATCGGCTGCGCCCGGATCATCTCCTCCACATCCATCGACATGAGGTTGCGAAACATCATGCTGGTGGGATTTAGAAAAACTTCGCCGAGAGAAATCGTTGGAAAGGGCAGAGGAAGCCCACCGGCCGCGAGTACGCCACGCGAGACAGCCGCGACGAGATCCTCCATCGTGCGATGACAGTTATTGAAGCCGCTGCCCGAGGTCGCAATCCCGACTATCGGCCTATCGAGCATTGCTCCGGAAAAGCCCATGGAACGAGCAAACGACCGCCGCAGATATCGCGAAAACTTACGATCGCCATAATTGGTGAGCCCACCATCGAGCCCCTGCGGTTTATCGCTCATTCGTCTTCATCGCCTGGAAAAGTCAACATTCAGTTCAGCATGGAGCCACGGAGAAAAAAATAATTTGAACACGGAGGGCACGGAGGACACAGAGGGATCAAGACGCCAAAAAGCCTGATTCCGTTCCAGGACCAGTGTTGAAAGTGTGTAGCGATTTTTCGAAGCCTGAATCTACCTCTGCGTCCTCCGTGCCCTCCGTGTTCAATTGTCTTGCTGTGCCTGTCTGTCCACGGCTCCGTTGCGACTCAAGTAGCGGCTCGTCGCTGAGCCGGGCGCAGACAGAAGCACAGCACGGCCCCAAGCAGCAGCGCGGCGCCTAAGCTTCCGAACCCATACACGAATCCGCCGGAGCGCTTCAGGAAATATCCGATCACGACCGGTCCGAAATAGCCTCCGAGATTTCCAATTGCATTGATCAGTCCCATTGCACTGGCTACTGATTTCTGCGGCAAAGTTTCCGTGGGGATCGCCCAAAATGGTCCAAGCGACGCGTACACGGCGCCGACTGCTATGGAGAGTAATGAGAAGCAAAGCAATGGTCGCTGCTGCACAGCCAGCGCGAGCAAAAATGCTCCACCCGAGACAATGAACGTTACGCTCATGTGCGCACGACGTTCGCCGGTTCTGTCGGAGCTCTTGGCGGTTGCCACCATCATGATTGCTGCCAAAATGTAAGGAATGCTGACGATGTTTCCCAGCGTGAGCTCGCTGAGATTCTTGGCTTTTTCGAGGGCGGATGGCAGCCAGAACAGCGATCCGTAACTGCCGAAATTGCGCATGAAATAAATCACGATCAAGAGCAGCACTTGTGGGGAAAGCAGCGTAGCCAGGTATCCTGTGCGTTCCGCGCTTCTTGCCTCGGCGGCTTCCTGAGCGAGGGTGGTTTCGAGATAGTCGCGCTCGCCCGCCGAGATCCATTTCGCATCTTTGGGATAGTCGTCGATCATCGCCAGCCAGATGAGCAGCCACAGGAACGGAAAGGCGCCTTCGACGATCAGCAGCACTCGCCAGTTCCAGTGCTTCAGCAGCCATCCGGAGAACGGTGAGGAAATCACGACCGAGAGCGGAAGGCACAACATCCAGTAGGCGTTCGCGCGCGCTCGCTCATGGCGCGGAAACCAATGCGCAACCAATACCAGCACCGCCGGCCAGACTCCGCCCTCTGCCAGTCCCAAAACGAGACGCATGATCCAGAACTCGCGCGCCGTGTTCACGAGGCCAGTTGCAATCGAACAGAGTCCCCAGGCAACCAGCAGAATGGCCACAACGCGTTTCGCGCTCCAGGTTTGCGCGAGATGTCCGGCAGGCATCTGGAGGAAAAGGTATCCCCAGAAGAAGATGCCCACCGCATCTCCCGCCTGCTGCGGATCCATGTGCAACTGCGCGCTCATTTGCGGCAGCGCCATCGACACGTTGGTGCGGTCGATGTACGAGATGGTGTACATGACGAACGAAACGGTGAGAATGCGCAGCCAACGTTGATCCTGCGTGCTAGCGGGAGCCGGGGTGATGGTCGATGACAACGTTTGCCTCAGCGTAAAACTGGGGATTTCAGCGTTTTTGTAGATTCATTCTGTGGATGTCGATGTTTTTCGGTTCTGTCATCCTGAAGCGCTTCTGTTGCGCGAAGGATCTCCCGTAAAGGCATCTGACTTGATCGCATTCGAGTGGCTCCTTCACCATACCGTCACGACCGCTCGGCCGAAGGGCCTCTCAAGGGCATTTCAGCCTGAAGCATCATCGGAGATCCTTCGCGCAAAGGATGCGCTTCAGGATGACAGAAAGTAGAAGGGCTCGTTGCAAATGAATTCGGCCTTTCCCGAACTAGAGTCTCATCTTCCAAAAACCGAAAACCTCCGTCTTGATATTCTCTGCTGTTCCGGACTTGAACCCGGCATTCTGCTGAATAAAACCGATGAAGCCAGCGTGCACCGAACATTATCCACATCACACGATTCCTGTCACCGGGCGACCATTCGATGAGTGAAAAAAGAACAACGCGCGTGAGCCGCGCAGTTAAAGAATCCGGCGCACCTCTGCTGGGCATCGCTGCATATTTCTACGATCCGATCTTTGTCGAGATCGCAGCCAAGCTTGGCTTTCGCGTGCTCTGGATCGAGATGGAGCACGCGCACATTACGTTCGCCGAAGCAGCCAATCTGTGTCGCATTGCTTCGGGCGCTGGGATGCTCACGATGATTCGCATCCCCGACAATCGCCGCGAGAGCGTGCTCAAGGCGGCCGAGTGCGGACCGGACATCCTCGACCTGCCAATGGCTGACTCGCCGGAGATCGTGCGCGCGTTCACCCAGCACGCCCGTTTTCGGCCGGCAGGCGCGCGCGGATATTTCAGCGTTCCTCGCGCACTCGATTATGGAATCACCGACAGCCTTCCCGCCGCTCAGCAGAAGGTCAACTCTGAACTTTGCCTGATGATCCAGATTGAAACTGAGGAGGCGGTAAATCGCGTCGATGAACTCTGCGTGATCGATGGCATCGATATTTTCATCGGCCCAGCGGATCTTTCCGCGAGTCTTGGCGTGCCCGGCCAGACAACGCACCCGAAAGTGGCCGAAGCGATTCAGAAGATTCTGCGCAGTGCGCGGAAGCACGACAAACTGGTCGCGGTCGGCGCTCCTCTCCCTGACGTGCAGTTCTGGGTCGACCAGGGAATCGACCTGCTTTTCTGCGGCAACGACATTGCGTGTCTGCGGATCGGCGCGCAGACGATTCTTAAACAATTAAACGAGGCCATTCATAACCGGAAAGCGAGCACTCCTGCCCGATGATGTTCAAGAAGCTCAATCGTACTGACCTGAATATCTCCCGCCTTTGCTTCGGCACCATGACATTCGGCAAACCTGCGGATCAGGCGACCTCGACGCGCATGGTCGATCAATGCATCGAGGCCGGTATCAATTTCTTCGATACCGCCAACATGTATCAGCTTGGTGTTGCTGAAACCATGCTCGGCGAGGCTTTGAAAGGGCGCCGCAAGAACCTCATCCTGGCCAGCAAGGTCCGTTTCAAAATGGGAGACGGCCCCGACCAGAGCGGCCTCTCGCGCAAAGCCATCCTGCGCGCAGTCGAGGAGAGCCTGAAGAGGCTGCAGACCGACTATCTCGACATCTACTATCTGCATTATCCCGATTACGACGTCGCGACTGAGGAAACGCTCGACACGCTCGAATTGCTGGTGAAGCAAGGCAAGATTCGCTATCCGGCTACTTCCAATTACGCTGCATGGCAGCAGGTCGAAATGCTCTGGATCGCCGAGAAGAAGAACTACAAGCCGGCGGTGATCACGCAACCGATGTACAACCTGTTGGCGCGCGGCATCGAGCAGGAATGGCTGCCGATGACCAAGCACTACGGGTTATCCAACATCGTCTATAACCCGCTCGCGGCCGGCCTGCTTACCGGCAAGCACCAGATGCAGACGGTCACTCCGGGCACGCGGTTCGACAACAACAAGCTCTATCAGGACCGCTACTGGCACAAGCAGGACTTTGAAGCGGTCGAGAAACTGAAAGTCATTTCGGAGAAATCGGGACGCTCGCTGATCAGCATTGCCTTCAACTGGCTCCTGCATCACACCGCGAGCGATTGCGTGATCCTCGGCGCATCGCGTCCGGAGCAACTCGCCCAGAACCTCGCGGCGTGTGAAGAAGGACGTTTGCCAGAAGATGTGGTCAAAGCGTGCGATGAAGTCTGGAGAGAATTGCGTGGTCCAATTCCGGTTTACAACCGCTAACCGAGCCGAAACTAAAGTTTCGTCATCCACGGATCGATTATGGGAACGGGAAGATCGTCGAAGTGGGGTTTATTGCGGGTGGCCAAGGCCGCATTCGACGCGAGAGCAATTCCGGCGATCATTGTGTCTCTCAGTTCTACTGGACGTCCGGCTTTCTTTCTGCCCGCCATGAGATCGGCGGCGTGTTCAGCAGCGCTTGCGTCAAAGGCCGCAATTCTTCTATCGAGGTTTTCTGTTACCAGGGTCTCGAGCCGCTGCATCAGTGCCGAGCGCTTGCGGCCAGATGCAATGATTTGCAAACCGTAATGGAGCTCCAGCAGCGTGATGGATGTTGTCCAAATCGAGGAACGCGGTTGCCGGTCGAGCCAGGCAATCACTTGCCCATCGGCTGGGTGGCGCATTAGAGCGGAGATTACATTCGTATCGAGAATGATCATTCGTCGAACCTGACCGTTTCGATCGCGTGACCCCGTAATTCGGGAATTTCTGAATCCAGGCGACAATCAGCGAACAGACGAGCAATAGCAGTCCCCAGACCACCGGTAGCCTCGGCGTTCTCCTTGACGGCGTTGCGCAGTATGTCACGGACCTCGTCTTCCATACTTCGGCCGTGGCGGGCCGCGCGCTTCTGCAGACGGCGTTTAGTCTCCGGCTCGAGATTGCGAACAACAAGTTGCGCTTTAGCTTTTCGACTTGCCATAGATTATATGATATCACGATATCATTTAACAGCCCGTCAACCCTTTGCCTTTCGAGTTCCGCAGAGAAGCTTTTTTCGGTGTGTCCGTGGCAACATATCCGTCGCTACTATTGAATTGATATATATGGTGTTGGTAGTATGTATATACATTTAGACAGAACATATGGCAGTGGCTCTTACATCTATTAGGCTCGATAAGCGACTGGCAGATGAGGCAGCCGAGGTTTTGGGCGTCAAATCCCGAACGGAAGCTGTTCACGCCGCGCTGCGCGAGATCGTTGCTCTTAAGCGTTTCAAGAAGCTGATGTCGAAGTACGGCGGAAAGCTCGAATTTTCCGGCTACGATGAGTAATTTCGTTGTCTTCGATACTTCAATATTTATCGATCATCTCCGTACAGGCCGACACGAGCAGCGCCTCGCAGCAACGACCGGCCTGGTGCGAAATTCAGCCGTAGTGCTCGCAGAGCTAAGCCGGGGAGCCACTAAGCTGTCAGAGCACGAATTTGTCGAACGACTTGCTCGGAACCATCCAATCTTGACGCCGAACCGAGCAGAACTGGCTTGAATCAGGACGCTGCTTAGCAGGATTCGTGCCGACAAGGTCTTCCATGCGGAAAAGCTTCGCGATTTACACTTTGATCTCCTGATCGCACTGACCGCCAGATCTGCAGGAGCGCGTCTCGTGACCGCAAATCATGCTGATTTTGAGCTGATTGCCGGCTATCGCAAAGTGCAACTAGAGCTCTGTTGAGCTGGCAAAGCGATAGTCCAGAGCGGTCCGAGCATATGTTTCTCGATGTCGGAACAGCCCATTCGGCAGGCAAGGCCCAGCGCTGGAACAGTTGCTTTGAAGGCAGTTCTCTTGCTTGTAAAAGCGGCCGAGATTCGCGTAGCATTAGCGCCCGGATTAGGCAAGCTCGGAGCGCTATGCCGCCGCAGGGGGAGGTAATTTTGGCAAAGCTGGAAGACAACGACGACCAAGAAAAACGGATTGAGGACTTGAAGCGCCGTGCAGAAGAGCTTTGTGGCGGCGAGATGGAAGTGGGCACAATGGATGACTGCCCGGCGGAATTGGAGGAGTCATTCTGGAAGTACGTGGTCGACTACGAGGAAGCTCCATTGACCACGAACTTTCAGCAGCTGGAGGATGCTGGCGTGTCGCTTCCCGCACCGGATTCGTTGAATGACGAGGAACTCACGGCAAAGCTTTGGGAGGTGATCCATAAGCTCGCGTTGCTTCGAGTATTCATCTCACAAACAGACCATCTCAGCGACCGCGAACTCTATACGCATCTCTGGACCGAATCCCTGCGCGAGGAAACTCCGATGTTGCCGGCGTCTGCAAATGGGGCCTGGCACATCGAAATCCTGGGCGGCTGGAGCGCCGAGGATACTGAGCTCTACCTCAAGTACTACGCTGATGAAGCCTGGCGCCGCGACTGGCATAGGGATTGGCCCAACGATCCTATACCCCCGCACGAGGCCTTGCCCTACGACCGTGACCGACTGCTGCCCAAAGCGGATTACGACCTTCCCGTCAGCGGAGAGCCGAACTGATGTGGAGATTGGTGTTGGCAGCTGACTGATAGCTGGATTGCTGGTCGGGGCGGAGGGATTTGAACCCACGACCCTCTGCTCCCAAAGCAGATGCGCTACCAGGCTGCGCTACGCCCCGACTAATCCGATTGTAACTTACCTGCTTTCAAAACCCGCAAAGGCACGCTCCTGTGTTGAGGCTCCGTCGGGTCGGGCCGAAATTCACGGCCGACTGGCAGGTTCTTTGATGAAATCGATCACTATTCTCTCCGCCCAGCGCCCATCATAGCCGTTGGGAGCGGCAAGAAACGCGCAGTGGCCGCCGTTGCGAGTTTCGATCAAGCGAATCGCAGGGTTGCCCACCAGCTTGGCTCGGGTTTCCGGCAGGATGCGGATGAAGGGATCGTCATCAGCGTGAAGTACCAAAGTGGGAACGCGAATCTGTTCTAAAACACGAGCTGCTGCTGCGCGGTGGTAGTAGTCGTCTGCTCCGGCGAAGCCTTCGTAGCGCGCTGTGATCTCGTGATCGAACTCGCGAATGCTGGCGAAGCGGCGTAGATGCGCGAGATCGTACACGTCGGGAAATAGTATGGCTTTGCGCTGATAGCGTTTGCGTAATCCGCGGAGAAAACGCTGCTCGTAGAGCCAGTTGCGCCAGGAGTGCAGCGCGTCGGCCGAGGCGGCAAGGTCCATGGCAGGTGAGACCGTTGCGAACACTTTTACTTGTTTCGGCGCATGATCGCTCCATTCACCCGCCAGTTTGAGCGCCAGATTCCCTCCCATGGAAAATCCCACAATGGAAATCCGCCGCAAGCCTTCTTCTTCGATTAGCGCTTCCGCCACTGCGCCTACGTCGGCGGATAGTCCAGAGTGGTAGAGCGTGGGAGTGAGCGTCTCGGTGTCGCCGCAGTTGCGCATGTTCATGCGGATGACGCTCATGCCGGCAGCCCAAGCCTTGCTGCCGGTTCCAATCACGTACTGCGATTCAACCGATCCTTCCAGGCCATGAACGATGATGACGGCCATTGCCTCCTTACGATTCGATTGCCAGTGGCAAACGCATTCGACCTGAATGTGCGCGCCGGAGCGATGCTCATCGACGACAAAGCGCCGCCGCTCGCCTGGGGGAAGAAGATTGGTGCGCGGCAGGAAGTTGCCGGCGATCGTCTGCAAATGTCCGTGCCGGAGCCCGCGCCGGGGAATGAAGTTGAACTCGGAAGAGATGTCCATGCCGAGGTTACAGGTGACGGGTAACAGGGAACAGGAAAAACATCGAGCCGACTCGATTGCTCAGGGACTGGCGAGTCTTTCCTGTTCCCTGTAACCTGTCCCCTGTACCCTAATTTCGTATGCCTATCTTTGAGTATATCTGCAAGGATTGTGAGCGCCGCTTTGAAGCGGTCGTTCGTGGAACTGATTCTGCCGTTTGTCCCTCCTGTTCAGGGAAGAATCTTGAGCATCAGTTGTCGAGCTTCGCGGTGGGGAGTTCGGAGAAGAGCTTCGCGTCGTCACCAGCGCCATGCGGGAGCTGTGGCGATCCTCGCGGCCCAGGCGCCTGCTCGATGAACTGAGTTCTGCAACTTCACAAGACTTTGCGGGAAACGCAGGACTCGTGTTCGCTGTGCCGACTGTCGAGCTTGCACTTCGGCCCGTTTCACATGCAGCAGAGTGCGCCGCACGATGTACCTTGATTAACTTACGCGGATTGCGATGCGCCACGAGCGGTGCCGGGAACAACCTCCACGTTTGCTATTCCCATAAACTTGCGAGCGGCGAGTGCGATGGGTAGTCCGACAATGAGCATGTGCTCGACCAAATTGACGACGAACAACATTCCAATCACTGGCCATCGGTGAATCGCGGATAACGGGATTACGACGAAGTTCATGAACAGATAAACAGCAACGCCGAAGAACAGACCAGAGTAGAACGCCCGGCGAATCATCCACGTGAGTTTTCGGCTCGCAAGGCAATAGGTCACGGCTGCGCCGAAGGCGATGGTGAAGTGCAGAAGCAATCCAAGCAGGGCAGTCGCCCCGCCGCCGCGAAGCGCAGCCGGACCGACCAGGCCTCTGGCGATTCCTTGCAGCAAGCGTAGCGGCGGAACGCCTCTGGCGCCATAAAGTGCAAAAGCATAGGCGATGTCGAGAACTCCGCAAATGAGTCCACCCCAGAAAATAGCCATTCCCATTCTGGGCTGACTATTCTTGTCCTCCATTTCAAGGCTCCTCGGTCGGAGTCGGAGCCAGCGCGCAAGCGCTCCTGCGCAGCGCATTACGCGCTGGAACTCCGTCCCACGTCGCACAGCATGAACAAAACTTCGAACGTAATCGCGCAGAATCGGCTGGAAATCGAACAGATTCCGACGAAAACTATCGCTTCAGAGACTTGGGCGAAATCCCGAGGACTCGCTTCATCTGCGCCGCCAAATGACTCTGGTGCGCAAACCCAGTCTCGAGCGCTACCTGGCTGACCGGCAAGTCGCCTTTGCGCAGCAGCTCTGCCGCCCGATCAATCCTTCGCCGGATCACGTACTGATGCACCGGTACACCAACCGCCTTGCGAAATAGAACCTTGCAGTGAGAAACGCTCAGGCCCGCGACATCGGCAATCGATTGCAGGGAAAGATCGGCCCCGAGGTTCTCCTCGATAAACGCCAGAACCTGTTTGAGCTTGTGGGGGGATAGTCCGCCGTTGAGGTTTGGAGAAGTCTGCAGCGAACTATGGTTCGTCACCAGCTGCAACGCCAATGCCGTTGCCAGGCTGTCCATGTATAGGCGCCCGCCTGGACATCCAGTTTCCATCTCCGCCTTCAGCGCCCAGGCAATGTGTTCCAGGCTGGTATCGCGAGTCTGAAATCGGTTTCTGATTTCAACTCTGCCGGGATCGGCGTCGAGTTCCTCTGCCGCACGTTGCAAGAGCTCCGGCTCAAGGCCAACGACGAGAGCGGTGTCTTTGTGCTTGAGTTCCCAAGTGCCGGGGAGAAACGGCGGAATTACGTCAATATCACCGTGCACGGCATTCCCGGTATGGGACACGCCACCGCGGCGGCACGTCATCACGGCGGCAGGTCCGACGTGGATTGAAACAATCGTCCGAGCCGAACCGCCGAATTCCACCAGCCCAGGTTCATCCGACATCAAGGTCACGCGCACCCGGTCCGTCGAGGAGGTAAAGAGAATCTCGCGTCCGGGAATCGGTGACAGGAGAACTGAGCTGCTCGTCTGCATAGGCTAAAAGACGTATGAGCTGCCCATCAGTTTGCAATCCGCCACGGCGAGAGTCGAGCAAAAACGGACGATAAAGAGCAGATTAAGCCCGATGCTCCAAGGTAGGTTAAACGCTGAATATGGAAGGTTCTAGAGATCCTAGTCGTAAATGCAGAAGTAGCGCCTCTGCCGCGTATCCTTCCCCTGGCGCAGCAGATCGATCGACTGTTTGGCGCATGCGGATTCAGTGCTCTGCGGATATTTCTGGGTGAGCTGGTTGTAGTAATCCAGAGCTCGTTCGCCGACGCTCGCGCCATCGACATACCGCTCCGGCTCTACTTCCTCTTCGTTATTCTGTGGCGCCTTCCCCAACGACCACCAGGTTTCATAGGCCTGCGCAAGATCGTAATCAACTGTCGCCGCGTGCGCGTTCTCAGGATGCTGTTTGAGGAATGCTTCGCCCTCGCGAATCACATCGCGAAACTGATCACTGCCTTTCGCGCAAACGCTGCTGGTATCCCAGCCATGCTTTAGCAGCAGAACGAATGCATCCTCCCCACTGGGCGTGTCGGGGTAATCACGCCACAGGACCCACAGCAAGTCGTTCTGATATTCATAGCTGCCCCCCAGCTCCGCCCATGAGACGGTTAAGCCATAGCTCTTGAGCTGATCGATCTTCTGTGTCATATCGGGAGTCGGTGGATAGGTGAAAGGAAAAAAAAGATTGGCAGCAACCTGGTTGGCTGCGAGCAACAGTACAGGTTTTCGGTCGGCCGAGGCGTTGCCGGCATCTTGCAAGATCTGAATTAACATCGAGAATCTTTGATCAAAACTCGCCTTCGTATCTTCGGGCACGACAAGGTTACCCAAATTGGGAAAGTCCTTCTCCAGCTCTTTGATCAGCAAGCCTGCAATTTCTCTTCCCGTTGGAGGCTCGCAGGCATCCGGCTCTTGTTCATCCATTTCTGCCGCTGCCGGGGAGATCGGTTGTGCTGCAGGGGGCGCCGGAAGCGGCTGCTGAGGTGGCGGCTGAGACTTGGGTGTCGCCTCGACTCGAAGCGTTGCTATGGCCCGCGCCGTTTGTGGCGGTCGAGGTTCTCGGAACCGGGTAGCCATGAGCCACGTGCCGGCAGCGAGCATCGCAACGACAGCAAACCAGCGCCAAACCCTTCGCGAAGACAGAAGGCTCACTTTGAAACTCACTTATCTGAGTTGAGTCAGAGTCTGCCATATGCGGCGCGCGTTTCGTCCCACTGTCGGCAACCAAAGGTCACCTAAGTGTTAGCTCTCCTGATTCGCTACCACTCTCCGGCTTTCTGCAGCTTTCGAATTTTGCGTTTGATGAGGTCCCGCTTGAGTGCGCTGATATGTGAGATGAACAACTTTCCATTCAGGTGATCGGTTTCGTGCTGCATGGCGCGCGCGAGCAACTCTTCACCGTCAGACTCGAACCATTTGCCTTCGACGTCCTGCGCCCGCACCGTGCACTTCATCGCGCGCGTCACGTTCTCGCGAAAATCCGGGAGGCTAAGGCAGCCTTCACTATGCGTCTGGCGGCCTTCTTTGCGGACGATCTCAGGATTGATGATTACTAGCTTTGCCCCGGGATCTTCCTTGAATGAGCAGTCGATTACGGCGATGCGTTTGGAAATCCCAATTTGGGGTGCGGCCAGCCCTACGCCATGGGCGGCGTACATGGACTCGAACATGTCGTCGATCAGCTTCGTGAGTTGTTCGTCAAAGACCGTGACTGTGGCGGCGGGCTTATCCAGAACGGGATCGCCATACTTCACGATGGGATAGATCATTTTGTAGTCGTCGAGGTCCTCATCGATCGAGGGGTGCGGGCGATAGGCGATAGGCAGTAGGCTTCAATAAACCGACGTATTGCCCATTGCTTACTGCCTATTGCTTACTGCTTATTGCGTTCGTTTAATACTCCGCGATCTGCTTGCAATAACTTTTGTAATTCCGTTCGAGCTCGGTCGCCGAATCTCCGCCGAATTTCTCCAACGCAACGCGCGCCAGAGTCAGCGCGACCATCGCTTCTGCGGCAACTCCCGCTGCTGGCACCACGCAGACATCCGACCGCTCGTAGGCAGCTTTCACCGGCTCGCGTGTAGCGAAGTCGACAGATTCCAGCGGACGCCGCAGCGTGGAAATCGGCTTGAGGTAGCCGCGAACGACGATATCTTCTCCATTAGAGATGCCGCCTTCGATCCCGCCGGCATTGTTGCGAGCGCGTGTGAAGCGAGTGAAACGATCGTCACCATTCTTTTCGCCGGAATAACCGATCGCATCGTGGACCTGTGAGCCGAACGAAACTGCCGCCGTAACCCCGCGTCCGATCTCGACCGCTTTCACCGCCTGCAGCGACATGACGGCGGCAGCAAGCTGGGCGTCGAGACGCTCGTCCCAATTCGAGTACGTTCCCAATCCGGGAGGAACGTGATGACCGATCACCTCGAAGATGCCCCCTACTGAGTCACCCGTTCGCAGCGCCTGATCGACCTCGGCTTTCATGCGCTGCTCGGCTTCGACATCGGCGCATCCCAGCAGGACTTCTTCTTTTCGCGCGAGAGCCCGCACCTGTTCCCAATCGGGAATGCCGTCGTAATTCGCTTTGCCCACAGCGATTACGTGACTGAGTACTTCTACCTCAATGCTCTTGAGCAGCAGTTTTGCCACGGCACCAACTGCAACGCGAGCCGTCGATTCCCGCGCCGAAGCTCGTTCCAGTACATATCGCGCTTCGGGAAGGTTGTACTTGAGCGCTCCCGCCAAGTCAGCGTGACCAGGACGGGGCGATGAGACTCGTTTGTGCTTCGCCGGATCACCTGCGCCTACGGGCAGAACCTCTTCCCAGTTCTTCCAATCGCGGTTTTCAATGCGCAGCGAAATCGGAGAGCCGATCGTCTTGCCATGCCGTACCCCGGAGATGAAATGTGCCGTATCGCGCTCGATGCGCATGCGCCCGCCACGGCCATAGCCTTGCTGACGCCGCCACAGCTCGTGGTTCACGAACTCCTGATCGATCTCGATCCCCGCAGGAATGCCCGAGATCACCGCGATCAGGGCTTCTCCATGAGATTCACCGGCTGTGCAGAAACGAAGCATGAAGCGTTGATTCTAATAGAAGTGGTGCATACGGGTGTGTCGCGCCGCGTGAACCTGTTCGAAGCGATTGGCCATGGTGATAGGCAATAAGCGATAGGCAATAGGCGGTAGGCGAAAGCCAAACAGCGAAAGTCGGTTCGGTACGGTGCAACCTTGCTTTGTGAATGGTTTTTTGTGTTGTTGCCTACTGCCTATTGCCTATTGCCTCTGCTATTGCTCGGAGGCATCCGACTACCGCCAGCCAGTGCCCGCAACAGCTCCGCATCCAGCGTGTCCTGGCCCATCTCCCAGAACATCACCCCTCCGAGATGGTGTTGGCGCACATACTTGAGCTTCGCCTGCATTGCCTCCGGACAGTCATAACTGAAGAATTCGTCGTCGTTCCAAATCGAGCATGTCGCGAGCTTGGCATAGTACTGGCGATCAGCGCTCGCAGGCAGTGTTTTCAGGTTGCGATACTCCGGCGGAAGTTTCGACGCATCCTTGGCTGGTTGATAGAGACCATGATTGGTGTCGCTCACGCCAGTCCAGCCTTTTCCGTAAAAGGGAACGCCAAAGACAATCTTGCGCGGCGAAACACCGGCGCGAAGGAAATCCTCGACGGCGTGCGCGCCGTAATGTGTGTCCATCGGAGGCTTCGAAGGATCCGCCGGATCGTGGAAGAGCGCGCTGTGCAGGTTCGTGGTCTTCTCGCCGTTCCAGTGAAGGTCATAAGCCATGATCGAGAGATCGTTCATGTACCGGCTAAGCGTTTTCAGATCGAAGTGCTTGTAATCTTCCGAGCCTGCTGGAATGGCCGCCGTGAGCAACAACCCAGGACGAACCGCGTCGAGCTGACGCCGAAACTCAGCCGCCATGGCATTCATGTTCTTCGTGTCTTCCGGACGGCCGGGAATCATGCCTCCGTCCACCGGATATTCCCAATCGATATCGATGCCGTCGAAAACTCCCGGCGCATGAATGCCCGGAGCGAAGTTGCCCTTGATGTAGATATCCACGCAGGACCGCACAAAATCGCGCACGTTGGCCGGCTGCGCCGCGTCAGAAAATCCATCGGAATTCGCCCAGCCGCCCAGCGAGATCAGGATTTTCAATTTGGGAAACTTCTTCTTGAGCTCCTGAAGCTGGTGAAAAGTGCCATGGAGCTGATTCGAGTCGGAGGAATCGGCTGTCCCATCCACAGTCTGCTCCGCAGGAAACTGCTTTTTCAACTCGACATCGGGATTAGGAACTTCGCATCGTTTCTTCGCGACTTTGCCAAAGGCGTAGTCGAGTTGAGTGAGAATCCCCGCGGCGCCATTTTCGGCAAATTGTTTGAGTGGATAGTCGCCAGAAACAGCGTGGCGCTCGGCATAATAGCCGACTACCTGAAATCGAGGAGCTTGAGCGAACAAAGGAACAGCAGCAATCAGGAAGAGAAGGACTTCGAGTCGCAGACGACGGGAGTAATCGAGCATTCAGTCCTTTTATTGCACAGCAAATGCGAAGTTTCTGCGCTCTGGCGACAGCAATGTATCCGACCCAGATGTCCACCGGCTCAGTGACAAAATGTTATCTATTCTCGCTATTAAGCGGCTATTTTTCGCCGATGCTTTTAACGTCTGTCATCCTGAAGCGCTCTTTTGCGCGAAGGATCTCCCGGGCTCTTGGCCAATGAACATAGCGTTTCTCGTAGAGAGCCACTCTAAAGCATTTCAAGCCGAAACATCCCGGGAGATCCTTCGGCCAAAAGATGGCCTTCAGGATGACAAATGATTGAGAGCATCGCCGGGAACAATCTCCAGAAATCCAAATAAGCTCGAGAGATAGGAGAGGTGGACTAGATCGCCTGGAAACACGCTGTAAGAATCTCTTCTTGCGTCGAAGTCTATGAGGGTTGCTTCCGCGTCGCTCCAGCGGCTTGCGAATCTACGTTCTCATCATCATTCGTGAGATCGCGATCGCCCGCCAGATCGAGCGAGAAGAAGGAGTCAGGCGGAACATCGTCGAATTGGAGCGAGATGTGAGGAGCATTGGCGAATTCCGCTCTGCGATGAAAGGCTACTGCCGCGAATGCAGCCACAACAATTAACACGACGACGTACGCAACCAGGCGATTCAATGTCCAGGTTTCAATTGCACCCAGGGCATTCATTCCGAAAAAGATGATCGATCCGTACAGCGCCAGCGTGACCTTCAGGTTCGCCTTTCCCGGCAGGTATGAGCACGCGAACGGTATTTTGCGAAAACCGTTGAGTGATCGTTCAACCATGAAGACTCCGATCAGGATCAACACGAGAATGTGTTCGAGTGCAGGCCGGCCGGACCACATGCCGGCAAACAGAACGGCGCAGACGATCCAAATCGGGAAGGCAGAAATCAAATACAACGAGCTACGCACCGCGTTCAGGTACTCCGATGGCCGGTGGACCAGGGTGGTACGGAAGACCCAGTTCGCCCGCAGCGTGTGTGGAAGAACAAAGGACGCACGGACGGAGAGAATCGCGAAAAACAGCAGGAAGAGGCTGGCCGTGATAAACGCATGTATAGGCAATCTTTCCTGCACGTTGCTCTCCCGAAACGTATTGAAGTACGCGAGCGCTATGGCAACTCCGATACCGAAATAGAACGCAATCAACAAGCGATGCTGTCTACTGCGCGCCAGTGTGCGCGCCGTAAAGAGCACGAGTGCGCGTTGAAGCGGTTTCCTGAATGCTCTCCGCTGTAACCATCGCACAAGCATCCCAGTGCCGTGGCTCCGTTCTGCTGGCAGAATGTCAGGCTGCTCGACAATGCGGCGCATCGTCCGCGCGTAGCTTAGAGCGTAGGCCACTGCCGCACCGAGCAATGAGGCCAGCAGCGCCCATATTGCGCGGAGGGCTAGCCAATTGAATGCGCGTCCGGGCGCAGATCCGTTCAATTTGTGAAAGAGCCCGAAGAACCAGTACGAGGGCGTCCACAGCAGCCACTGGCTCGGGCGAGAAGCAAACAGGTCCCTCGGCGTGGCTAAGGGCGGCTTCAAGAAATAGATCGCCAGTACGAAGAAGAAGACAGTGACCTGCAGCAATCCTGAGATTCGGAAGAAGAGACGCTGAGGAAGTACCTGGGTGAGAATTCCCTGAATGGAAAGAACGGCGCAGGCAATAAAGATTCCCGCTGCAAGCATCGTGATCCAATACGCAAGGAATGTGCGCAGCAGAGTGAAGAATCCGCCGGCACTCGGAAGCAGGACGAGCGGATAGCAGAAACTGGTGAAGATGTTTACCAGCACCACCGCCGCGCCGGTCGCGCTGCCAATCGCCGCAAGTTTCGCCAGCAGGATTGTGCGGCTGCGAACCGGTAGAACTCCAAGCGCAATGCAGTCGCGCCGATCAGGAATCAAAGTATCCCAAGAAAGCACCATCAAGAAAGCAGAGACTGCAATCGTCGTGGCGATCAGGAACTCTTCGTCGTGCCAGGCGTTCACGATGAGCGCTGCATGCGATTGTGTTGATGTACCGTAGCGAGGGACCAGAAGAATCGTAAGAACGAAGCTAAAAGCTCCCAGCAGCGCCGCAAATTGGACGAGCAGGTTTTGCGATTCGGCGCCGTTCGACAGCAACTCGAAATCGAGAATGCGGCTGAGGAAAGCGCGGAACAGAATCTTGACCTGCTTCGCCTCGCTGAGCATGACTACGTCTCCATCAGTTCGACGATCTCTCGTGTCACTTCGCTCGGATCCTGCTCCACCGCGAGTTGCGCAAAAATCTTTTCCAGCGACGCAAGCGACATCAGCGTCCGCAGCTTCTCGATGGAATCGTTTGCGACCAGATGCCCTTTGTGCAGGATGATCACGCGCGAGCAAACGCGCTCGACCGTCTCGAGTTCGTGCGAGCTGAACAGCACGACTTTGCCGCGTGCCGCGAGCTGGCGGATTAGATCTTTCAAGATCATCGCCGAGTTCACATCGAGTCCCGAAAAGGGCTCGTCGAGCAGGATGAGATCGGGATTGTGGAGAAGAGCAGAAGACAACAAGACCTTCTGGCGCATGCCCTTTGAGTAAGAAGAGATCGCGACGTGACGGTTGTCTTCGAGCGAGAACAGGCGCAGGAATCCGTTTAGCCGCGCTTCTAACTGCTGCTCAGGAATCCCCCGCAGCTCGCCCACCATGCGGATGTACTCTTCGCCGGTGAGGTGTGGATACAGTTGCGGCTCTTCGGGAACGTATCCGAAGGATTGCCGGTACTTGATGCGATTGCGGCTGATCGGTTCACCACGAAAAAGAATCTGGCCTTCGCTGGGGTCGATCAGACAGGCGATCATCTTCAGCGTTGTCGATTTGCCTGATCCATTTGGCCCGAGATAGCCGGTTACTTCTCCGGCAGGTGCTATGAAGCTGACGTCAGAGACGGCGGGAATCGCCGCGTAGAGTTTCGTAACGTGCCGCAACTCGAGCATAGAGTCGCCAACTTTCTCAATGACGATGGTTAGCTGCGAAGACTCCTGCCAGCGCGACCGCCACCTGCAGCGCTCCAATCGCAATCCCGATCGCCCACTTCCATGCGGCGCGGCGAAGAATCCACTGGCGTGCGAACGACTTGATGATGTCGAAAAGCAGGTTGAGCTTGCTTGCACCGCGCGCGGCTTCCTCATCGAAGATCCAGAGAAGTTCCTTCGAGTATTCCGAGTGAAACTCGTCTGGATGCAGATCCAGGAAAAACAAATAGAGCTGCCGCATCAGGTCGCCCTCCGCGGCTTCGGTACAAGAGCATGTGCTCGCGCTTCGCGCAGTACGCGCTCCAGGCGCGCGACATCCGCCTCGAGTACACCACGTCCGAACCGGGTCAGCCGATAGTACTTCCTTCGCGGATCCTCACTCGCTCCGCGCGAGGACACCGTCTCGATCAGCCCCTGTTCTGTTAACTTCTGCAGGTTGTCATAAAGCGTGCCAGGGCCGAGCTTGTAGCGTCCTTCGGACTGACGTGCGACATCCTGCATGATTCCGTACCCATGCCGATCTTCGCCTGCTAGGGCGAGCAAGATATGCAGGCTCGCGGGTGAGAGAGGCAGGTGAGGTGTGTAGTCGTCGGTCATAGACGCTCGGATAACGTTATATCGGAATCCGAGCTATGCGTCAAACTCGGAACCGACTCGCGCTGAGCTGGCGATACGGCCAGCGAAACGCGCAGGTCTTTGACTTTGGTACGCCACTTTCTTCTATAATGTATAGGTAATGCCTACTCACGATTTTCTCGGTGAATTCGAACACATCGTTCTTCTGGCAGTTTTGCGCCTCGAAGATCGCGCTTATGGCGTTACTGTGCGACAAGAGATCGATTTGCGAACCAAGCGGGAGGTGTCCATTGGTGCCGTGTATGCGACTCTCGATCGATTAGAAATAAAAGGGTACGTTAAATCGCGCAGCGGGGATCCTACCCCAGAGCGTGGTGGTCGGTCGAAGCGCTTTTTTCAGGTGACAGCTAAGGGAATGGCGGCTGTGAACCGCACACAACGTGCACTCCGGAGTCTGACTCAGGGACTCGATCTAATCGGGAGTTATTCATGATTTTCCAAACTGATTCGACCTGCCCGCCTCATCTGGCTGCATGGCTGATCACTCTATTTAGCCCTTCCAAAGAAGCGGAGTGTGTATTGGGTGATCTGCTGGAGGAATACTCCCACCTGTGCTCGCACTCGGGAGTTGCCTTCGCACGAAGCTGGTACTGGCGACAGACACTTAAGACAATCGCAAATTTTGCAATGGCTGGATACCGCGCCGCGCACTGGTCGATGATCGCCGCAATACTCGGCGGCTGGCTCCTAAATGGCTTTTTGCATGGCTTGCTCGACAAGGCACTGTCCGCTGCTACCGACAAATACCTCTTGTACTGGTCGAATCATTTCAAACTTTACCTGTTTCTGGCGGCAAGGGGAATGTTGATCGGAAACCTCATTGCTTCGACGCTGGTGGGATCCTTCGTCGGGTTTGCGAGTAGAGGCAGGGAGATGCTCGCCACAACGACTCTAAGTCTCGTCCTCGGCGCAATGGCTGTTGTCGGCTATCTCGTCGTGGCGCTTATAGGTCGGCATATCTTTTTTTGGGGGATCGCATGGTACTTCGCAGGTCTGTGCGCAATCGTGGTTGGCGGAGCTATTGTTC
Organism: Terriglobales bacterium; assembly: GCA_035764005.1. Taxonomy (NCBI): domain Bacteria; kingdom Pseudomonadati; phylum Acidobacteriota; class Terriglobia; order Terriglobales; species Terriglobales bacterium. The sequence goes on along the minus strand of DASTZZ010000107.1, from coordinate 38,200 downwards.
GGATGAGCAGGTCGCGCCGTCAACTCGATCTTGCCGATGCGCAATTGCACATTCCATCGTAGGCTTGTTGACAAATTCTCGCGCAAAAGAACAGTCATAGATTGCCGGTTCTACCAACTCAGAGCCGGAGGCCGTCTATACGGCCATCTCCGGCACCGCCTACCGGCTGCGGCGATTCCGTTTGCTCCTGGCTACACGAACGAATACGGCGGCCAAGGTCCGGTGCATTGAATTTCGCGGCGGTCGGCCCAGCGGGTGGCATACTTCTTTAGGGCCTTGTCCCATTTTGGGCGATCCTTCTTTCGTACTAAGAACGTTGCCTGCCATTCGAGTTTTGGCTGGCTGGAGCTGACTTTGCCGGTTGGAGCAGAATCAGCAGCGATGGATTGGAGTTCGCGAGCGAACTCCGCCACTTCGGGGTCGAGTTCGGTGCGGCGCTTTACCTGGGTCGCCGCCGATTTGGCGCGCAGGTAGTCGCGTCCGGAGGCTACGTTGATCTCTGCAGCCGGCGCGGCAGTGTTCAGAAATACCTTCACTCCCCATTCCTCTGCACCGTCGATGCGGGCGAGCTTTTGTTCGAGTTGGTCCTTCTGCTCGCGGATGTGGTCGGCGAGCGATTTCTCGGTTTTGAATACAGTTCCAAATCGGGCAGGGAGCAGAGTGACTGCTTCGGAGATCTGGGCGACGGTTCTTTGATGACGGACGCTCACTGCCGAAAGCCACTCGAGGTTCTCCATGTTCGCAGCTAGCCGCTCGCCGAACTCGACGGGCGAAACTCGGCTGTACCAGGCGGTGAGGCCGGCGGCTTCGAGGTGCTCTAAAGGGGAGGCGCCGTCGATCGAAGTTGGCACCTTCAGCTTCGGAGCTTTGGCGCTGATGCCGTAGAGATAGAGCAGGTGCTTTTCTGGCATTTCAAGAAACCGGGGTTAACACGAAGGTCACGAAGTCAAACAGAAGGCCACGGAGAGCGTCTTCGTGAACTTCGTGTTGCCTTCCTGACCGGAGCCCGCCCTGAGCTGGTCGAATGGGTGTTCGCTCTTCTTTCTATTTCCCATAATCGTTCGGTCAATCGCTCCAGTCCATCTTCTCCTGAAATCTGACGGGAGAAGTCAGGGACTGCGAAATACTTCCGCTCGGAGCTCAAACGTGACAACGTTGCTAACTGCCATTCCCGCGCCAGGCGGCAGCGTGGGCATTTCCCATTCTGGTTCGGCAGCAAGCGATTCACGAAGATTGCTGCCGGTTTGAGTTCGAGATCGTCAAGGCTCGCAAGCAAGCGTCCCGTCTGGCGGTCAGGCAGCGGCTCGGCGAGCAACACGACAAACACGCTTGCGCGCTTGCGATCTTTCAATAGTTGCGCCAACTCTCTCGCGCGCTGCGAGATCGATGCGACCTCGACAGCCAGTTCTTGCGCCAGCGGCAGTGTACGGTGCGCTGACAGGCTTTTCAACAGCAGGCGCGTCCAGACGACTAGACGCTCAGGCGTGCGCAGAAGTTCGAGCGCGTGTCCGGTGGGCGCCATGTCGATCACCAGCGTCAGGTCGCGGGATTCGATGAAGTCGAGCAGCTTGAAGACGGCGAAGATCTCGTCGACTCCGGGGGGTACGATGTCGAGCAATGCTGAGAGCATCTCGTGCTCGAACGAAAGTTCGACATGCAGCCCGCCTTGCTGCACCTGCAGCGATTGCGCGATCACCTGCTTCACCTTGCGGCTCCAGGCTAGGTATTCGGCTGTGGAATCGACTTCGACGGCCTGAAACTGTTTGTCGTGCAGTACCGGTTTGGGAACTGGTCCGACGTTTTGCTCGAAGAGGTCGTCTAGCGACGGCGCGGGGTCGGTGGAGCAGATGAGCACGTTTGCCCGCGGATGTTGTTGGCGGTGGGTGTAGGCCAGGCCGCCGGAGATGGTTGTCTTGCCGACGCCGCCTTTGCCGAGCGTGAGAGTGAGTTGAGTGCTGGGATCGGGCCATTCCGTGGGCTGGAGGGTCACTTCACTGGCTTTCTTGGGTCGAACTGATTTCAGCTTCATCGCAGCATGGTGCTGCTCGGAGCTGGCCATTCGGCCAGCTCCGACCCCCCGGCTACCGCCGGCGGTTCTGTTTTCTGCGCGCCTACCGGTGGCGGTTCCGTACACTTGCCCGCCGAAAGCGCGCAGGTTTTCGAGGCCGATCGGCGGCGCGCCGGAATCTTCTCCTACGCGAATTTCCGCATTCGGGAATCTCCGCGAGACGAACCTGCGTGCCGCTTCGTAGAGATGAAATCTTTCCTGACAGCGTTTGCAGGTGGTCTTGCGTGTCACTGCGCGATTGATGACTACTTCGGCTATCTCTGCTTGCGAATCTTCCTCCAGCATCCGCGCCGTTCGCGATGCCTCTTCGAGCGAAAAGCGCTCTGCGCTCGTGACCATCACCAGCCTGGCTTGTTCGCTGGAGAGCGCTCGGCGCAGCGAAGAGAGCACTGCGTCCCATTGATCAACGACTGCGGGACGCCTGGCTCTGGTGCTTCCGCCGAAGTGTTCGGCTAGTACTTGATCGCGGCGTCCGGAGAGTTCGAGGAAGTCGAGAAAGCGGGCGAGCTGGTCGGGAATCCGGAAGAGTTGGAGTGTATGTCCGATGGGAGCGGTATCGACGACGATCTCGTCGAACTTCGCACTCTCCAGCAAGTCGGAGATCGTGAGCAGGGCGCTTACTTCGGCCAGGCCGGGCAGCGCGGTTTCGAGGAACGACTCGATCTCATTCCTCGAGAGGAACGTTCCTTGTTCCATTAGTTCCGTGATGGCGCCGCGATAGTCGTTGAGGAACTCCTGGAATCGGGCTCCGGCATCAACTTGCCAGACTGAGAGCTTGCCTCCGTTCCCGGTGCGCAGATTTTGGAGTCCGGATTTGAGCTTTGTATCCAGCACATCTCCCAAGGAATGAGCCGGGTCGGTCGAGATCAGTACTACGCTTTTTCCGGGTTTGGAGCTGGCATGCAGGGCATAAGCGGTGCTGACCGTGGTCTTGCCGACCCCGCCTTTGCCGAGAAAAAACGTTAGTTTGGGCTGGCGTTTCGGCATACGGAGGAGCGAACACAAAGGTCACGAAGGCACAGAGAAGGTCACGGAGTCCGGCCTTAGTAATCGTACAGAAAGGCTACTGGTAATGGCTAAGCGGCAGATATCCGCTGTTCGCGTTGCACCGAGGGCCTCAGAAATGCGACACTATATAGGTCTAAGCGCCTGAAAACGCCAGCAACCTGGCGACTTTTGGGCGGCTGGGACATCGAATAGATGTCGGCTTCAACATCCCCGTAGGTCGGGCGCGAACCAGCGTAGTGGACCTACTGGAGCCGGCGGATTGCTTTCAACATCCCCGTTTCGAGCAGCCGAACCGAGTGAAAGCCCGGCGGTTGTGTCGAGACTGAAGGCGGAAAATAGACGTGACGACTGCAACTGCACAGGTTTCCTGTTCGCTTGAGAACTACTTAGTTCTCCCCGATCACACCATGGATGAGCGCATTGCCGCTGCCCGGCGCGAGCTGGGACGCGATTGCGTAATATTGGGCCATCACTATCAGCGAGATGAAGTGATCCGCTTCGCCGACTACACGGGCGATTCCTATAAGCTTTCCAAGATCTCGGCGCAGGCCGATGGGCGATTTATTGTCTTCTGCGGCGTGCATTTCATGGCGGAAAGCGCCGATATTCTGGCGCGTCGCGAGCAGCAGGTGATCCTGCCGGATCTGAATGCCGGCTGCTCGATGGCCGACATGGCAGAAATCGGTCAGGTAGAGGACTGCTGGGAGCAGCTAGAGCGGCTTGGGGTTCTCGAAAACGGGCTTGTTCCTCTTACTTATATGAACTCCACGGCGGCGATCAAAGCGTTTGTCGGTGAGCGTGGTGGGCTCGTTTGCACGTCGTCGAACGCTGGAAATGCCTTCCACTGGGCCTATAAGAAAGCTCCGAAAGTCTTATTCTTACCCGATCAGCATCTTGGCCGGAATACCGCTTACGCGATGGGAATTCCGCTTTCGGAGATGGTGGTCTGGGATCCTTACATGCTGAATGGCGGAGTCACACCCGAGCGTCTGCGATCCGCCAAAGTGATTCTCTGGAAAGGACACTGCTCGGTTCACCAGCGTTTCCTGCCGGAGCATGTGGACAAGGTTCGGGCCAAATATCCGGGAATTCAGGTGATCGTCCACCCGGAATGCCGGTGGGAAGTCTGCCAGAAGGCTGACCGGCTCGGCTCAACCGAACGGCTGATCAAGATCATCGAAGAAGCTCCGAGCGGCACAATGTTCGCCGTTGGAACTGAAATTCACCTGGTCAACCGCATGGGCAAGCGCTTTGCTGAGCAGGGCAAGAAGGTGATCACGCTGGACGACTCTGGCTGTTTGTGCACCACAATGTTCCGGATTTCTCCGCAGCACCTGGCGTGGGCTCTCGAAAACCTTGTTGAAGGCAACGTCGTTAATCGCATTCGAGTTGCGGATGACGTGAAGTATTGGGCTAAGGTTGCGCTGGACCGAATGCTGGAGATCGGAACCTAGACGGAACCTCTTCGAGAGCGCCGCGCTGGTGTAATTTCGTGATTTCCCGATTTCGCGATTGTGTGATTTGTATCGCGAAAGCCAGATCGCGAACTCAACCGGCTGCTTTGCAATCAATTAAAATAGTTTCTGACACCATGGCACAAAAGCATTTCACTCTGCAGGAAGCACAAGTACTGCTTCCTGTACTCAAGTCGCTGCTGAAGCAGGCGATTGACGGCAAGCAGCTGATCGAAACCATCGACGCCGAATTCCAGGAACTCGCGCAGCGCATTTTCCTCTCCGGCGGTTTGTTGGTCGAGATCGGCAAGGCGGCGATGCGGCGTGCCGAGCGCGAAAAAACCGCACAGCGAATCAAGGATGCGGTTGCTGAAATCGATGCTACTGGCGTTCAGGTAAAAGATCTTGATATGGGCCTGCTGGATTTTCCGTGCGTTGTCGATGGCAAGACCATTCTGCTCTGCTGGAAGATGGGAGAAGAAAAAATCACGCACTGGCACGATCTTGAGGAAGGCTACGCCGGTCGCAAGCCAATCGACGAGACGATCACGAAGGTCAAGAAGAAGCCTAACTAGATTGGTCCGCACAGCTTCGAGATTGCCGCTATCGGGAGCTACAATTCTGTGTAGCCCTAACTCCTTGATTCAGAGTCAGACTGTTTGGTGAAAATCAGTTCCCCTAAAGCTTCTGTAAGCATTTTTCTCCTCTGCGTATTCGCAGCCTTACTGTTCTCTGCGTGCGGGCACGGTGACGGAAAGCAAGATGAAATCCTGTACGTCACCGCCGCTCCGCAGGCTGCGCTTCGCGACCGCGTCGCGCCTGTGTATTCCAAAACGGGAATCGTTAAGAACGGCGATAAAGTAGTTGTCCTGGAGCGCGGCAAACGCTGGGAGCGCGTACGCAACGAGAAAGGTGAGGAGGGATGGCTCCAGGACCGTTACCTCGTCGGTGAAGATGTTTTTCGCGGCTTTCAGCAGCTCAATCGCGACCACCAGAACGATCCTGTGCAGGCGCATGGCGTGCTGCGCAGCGACTTCCGCCTGCATCTCACGCCCGGGCGTGACACCGATCGCCTCTTCCTGCTGAAAGAGGGAGACAAGATTGATCTGCTGCAGCGCGCAGCGGTTTCGCGTGCCGCGAGTTCTGCGCCTCCGCCACCTCTGCTCCAGGCATCGGCTTCAGCAACTGCGGAAAAATCCGAAGAGAAGCAGGATGCAAGCGACGCCGCGAAGGAAGACGAGACCGAATACAAAAGCAAGGAACAGCCGGCCTCTGCTGCGCCAGCCAAGGCTGCGCCAACTAGCAAAAAATCCTCCAAAGGTAAGCCGCAACGTGTTGCCGAAGATCAGCCTGTAGTGCCGGCAGTGCCCATGGAAGACTGGTGGCTGGTTCGCACTTCCCAAGGGCATAGCGGGTGGGTTCTTGGGCGCATGATCGACATTGACGTGCCGCTCGATATCGCGCAGTATGCGGAAGGCCAGCGCATCGTTTCGTTCTTTCCCCTCACCACCGTTCATGATCCCGAGCTAAACAAGGACGAGTCCTATTATCTTGTCCTGCTCACCGAACCCAAAGACGGCATGCCCTTCGACTACAACCAGGTTCGCGTCTTCAGCTGGAACGTAAAAAAGCACCGTTATGAAACGGCTTACCGCGATCGCAACATCTTTGGTCTGCTGCCGGTCTCGGTGGGACAAGAACAGTTCGAAAATCTTGGCACTGAGCCAACATTCACCATCCACGTGCGGGACGAAAACGGCAGCACCGTCGCGCAGAAGTATCGGTTAGAGGGTGTGATCGTCAAGCGAGTCCTCGCGCCGGGCGAGACTCCAGTGAAAGCTGCTCCTGCGAATCTTCAATCCAAAGGCAAAGCGAGGCGAGCAGCAAAGTAGCCGGTCTGACTTGTTTGCTCGCGTCAAACTGCGCCGACGCAGCGGCTGATTCTGCTGCCATCCTGGGCGGGCATCAGGCTGTTACGTTAACGAATCCAAGCAAGCCATGGCAGAAAAGGTGAAGCAGCTTGGGTTGAAGCGGGACTACGCAAAGTACCTCTACTTCCTCGACAAAGACGGCAACGTTTGCCAGAAGCCGAAGTCGGGTGAGGGCAAGACTGAGGTCCTCGTCGAGCATGCAGTCGATCGCGATAATCAGTTTCTATATTTCATCGACAAAGAGGGCGACGTCTCGCGCTCCCCGCGGGTCACTCGGGGCAAGAACAAAGCTGCATAGCGCGGTACCATTCCAGAGGTGAGTACAGCCGATACTTGGAAGCTTCTTGTCTTCCGCGATGGGCGGAGTGTACGCAGCGGTCCAGAGCTGCTACGCGGATTACTCGCGCAGATCGAAGCGGTCCTGTCGCTCACCGACTTTTCCAATCAAATTGCTCGGGACGAGCTGATCGATGCTCTCCTCCGCGCAGGCGGACTCGAATGCGCTCTGGTTGATCACGATGCCGGCAGTATGGAAGCACACGTAATCGCTGAAGCAGCCGACCAGCTTGCGTCGGCGCTGCTTACCAAATCACGTCCGCACATCTCAGCGAAGCTCGCAGCCACTCTTGGAGAGTTACAGGTCCCACGGTCGCTCACGCTGTCCACTCCGGAAGGATTTTGTTATTACGCGCTGCATCCACTCGACTACGCCGATTTGCTCGCTGCCGAGGCGACATGTCCGCCAGCGGCGGCGGTGGTCGGTATTCGCTCGATTGGTACGACACTTTCCGCAATCGTCCGCGCATGGTTTTCGGCGAAAGGAATTGGCGCCGCACGAATCACGGTGCGCCCTATTGGACATCCGTTCGAACGTCGCCTTCCTGTCACCCAGGATGAGCGGAACTGGATCGCAGCACAGAACGGGCAGAACGCGCATTTTTTCGTTGTCGATGAGGGTCCAGGGCTGAGCGGTTCGTCGTTTCTCTCGGTTGCGGAAGCTTTGGTTGAAGAAGGTGTTCCAGCCGAGCGCATCGTTCTCATGCCAAGCTCTACGCCGAACCTCGAGAATCTCTTCGCTCCTAATGCCGCTCAGCGCTGGAAGAACTTTCGAACTACTCCGCTCAAGCCAACTCGCTACATGCCATCGCAAGCCGACGAGTACATTGGAGGCGGCGCATGGCGAAGTCGAGTATTCGACTCAGAAGCGGACTGGCCGGGGGTGTGGCCTTGGACTGAGCGCCAAAAGTATACTTCCCGGAATGGAACTTTACTTTTCCGCTTTGACGGTCATGGACACTATGGAAAGGCTGTGCGCCAACGCTCTCAACTTTTGGCGAACCATGGTTGGGGACCACAGATCAGCTCTGGCGGAGATGGCTTCAGCGTGTCCGCGTGGTTGAGCGGAGCGCGTTTACAGTGCGCAAATCGCGAGGTGGTGACGCATTTGGCCCGATACTGCGCCTTTCGCAGCGAACACCTGACCTCCCCGGTGGCTTCCGAAACGGAACTTGAGCATATGGCGCAGATCAATTTAGAGCGAGCACTTGGAGTATCTCGGCAAATCAAGTTGCCGGTGGAACGACCCGTGGTCGCCGATGCGCGCATGATGCCGTTCGAATGGATTGCCCTAAATGACGGCAGTCTGCAGAAGTTCGATGCCGCAGATCATGGCGATAACCACTTCTTCCCTGGCCCAACTGACATCGCGTGGGATCTCGCCGGAGCCATTGTTGAATGGGAGCTGAACGCGGAAGCTGCCGATCTGTTACTCAGCGAATATTGCCGCATCAGCGGGGACGAGGTCCAAAAGCGTCTTCCCGACTACTTGATCGCATATTCGTCCTTCCGTATGGCATTCGCGCAGAGCGCCGCAAATTCCATTGCTGAATTCGGAGAAAAATCCCGCCTGCGACAGGAAGCAACCAGGTACACAACTGCAGCGTTGAAGCTACTAGAAGGAACCGCAGTAGCTCCGTGACACTTGTACTTGCCTTCGTGACCTCCGTGATCGTTCTTGGTTTTCGCAGCCGGTTCAAGTCAAAGTCTATAATCCCGCCATGCCGCCCAGAACTGTCACTGCCGAATTCATTGAGTTCTCTCGCTGGAAGCTGCTGGAGCAATACTGGCCGCGTCTGCATACGTGTGTGGATTCACTGAATGACGAGCAGGTGTGGTGGCGTCCAAATGAGGCAAGCAACAGCATCGGCAACTTGATTCTGCATTTGAACGGAAACGTCACCCAATGGATCATCGCGCCGTTCGCCCATCGCGAGGACAAGCGGAACCGTCCCGCCGAGTTCGCCGAGCGGCGACATCTTCCCAAAACAGAAGTTATCGAGAAGCTTGCGGTTACAATGCAAGAAGTCGCAGAGGTGCTTCCGCGCATCTCCGAATCGGAGTTGGTTCAGACCTACCAAATTCAGGGTTACACCGTGAGCGGCCTGCATGCCGTGTATCAGGTGATCGAACACTTCGGCCTGCACTACGGCCAAATTACATACATCACCAAGATGCTTCAAGGCGAAGATCTCGGGTTCTATCGCGAATTGCAAGCTACGGGCCGCCTCTAGAGCTACATTGGCTTTGACAGCGGTATTCCCTCAGTCGCTGTTCAAATCCTCAAGTAATGCTTCCGCAAAGAGTCGTCACTGATGGAGTTCAGAATGCAAATCGCTGATATGAGCCTTCATCCCCTCGCCATAGCGGACCCTCCGCTACGCAGCTCTTATGGTTTGCATGCGCCGTACGCATTGAGAACCGTTCTGGAACTCAAGAGCGAAGATGGAATTGTCGGTGTCAGCGAGACCCACGGCGGCGAGGCGATCCTGCAGGCATTCGGGAAATTACGAAGCCGAATCCTAGGACAGGATGCATATCGGCTCTGTGGACTTCTGTTGCCCATGGTCGACAGCAGCGGCGTCACCGGCCGGTTTGACCGGTCCCAGACTTACTACCTCCCGGGCGAGAATCCCGCCGACGAAGCTGCGAGGCTTTATTCTGCAATCGAGATTGCCTGTCTTGATTTGATTGGCAAATCCGTAGGCAAGCCCGTTTGCGATTTGCTTGGAGGGCGAGCTCGAAGCGAAGTTCCGTTTTCGGCATATCCGTTCTACAAACATGCGGGTGGTGGCGGCGAGGGGGATGACATGCGCGAAGACGAATACGGCGAAGCGCTCACGCCGAAGCAACTCGTCGCGCAGGTGAAGCAGATGTTCGCGAAATATGGATTTCGCGAGATCAAGTTCAAAGCCGGCGTGCTCGATCCTGCAGAGGAGACCGAGACGGTCCGGCAGCTTCGGGCAGAGTTTGGTCCCACTGTTCCGATTCGCCTTGACCCGAACTGTGCGTGGTCAGTAAAAACTTCTGTTCAGATCGGAAAAGCTCTGCGCGAGGAACTCGGGAATGGTGGGTACCTCGAAGATCCTACGGCCACAATTCCCGGAATGGCGCAAGTTCGCCGCGAGTTGCTCAATGGCGGGGTGGAAACGCCATTAGCGAGCAATGTTGCGGTGACCGGATTCGCCGACCTGCCCGAGACGATCCGGATGGACGCCGTGCAGGTTGTCCTCTGCGATCCTCATTACTGGGGCGGCATTCAGCAGGTGAAGCATCTGGGCAAGATCTGCCGCACCTTCGGGCTGGGGCTCTCGATGCACTCCAATTCGCATCTCGGTGTATCTCTCATGGCGATGGCCCATGCTGCTGCGGCGACCCCTCAGCTTACCTACGCCTGTGACACGCATTATCCCTGGCAATCAGAGAAGGACGAAGTTGTTGCAGGTGGCAGGATCTCGATCGCAAACGGTTGCGTTCGCATCCAAGAAAAGCCCGGATTGGGAATTGAACTGGATCACGATCAGCTCGCGCGCGGCCTGGAGCGTTATCATAAGCATCCATACCGGAAGCGCGATGACGAGGCTGAAATGCGCAAGCACGTCGACCCAGATTGGCGCCGCGTTTTGCCGCGCTGGTGAATCGTTACGGCCACGCGCTCATTGCTTTTGACGGAAACTTGTCGTGGCAAGCATCGACAACCACTATCTGGAGAGTCCATATTTCAGCGCTAAAGCTTTTTCCTTAAATATCCTTCAGCAATTACTGACTCGCTCTTGGAATTAGCATGAGCCTCGGCTATTCGTTGACAAGCGGTTTGCAGCATCGCTACATTCGATTTGTAAGCCCTAATCTTTGTTTTTTCTCCCGCGATACTACTTCATGAGAATTCTTCTCGCCGAAGACGATGTGTCGTTAGGCAATTTTGTCCGCAAGGGCCTGGAAGCTGAACAACATCAGGTGTATCTCTCTCACGCCGGGGATGAAGTCGATTTCCTGCTAAGCACGCAGGAATATGATTTGCTCATCCTTGACCTGAACCTGCCACGCGTGGACGGGGTACAAATACTGCGGCGGATGCGCAACGCCAACAACAACACTCCCGTATTGGTTCTAACGGCGAGGAGCAAAGTTGAAGATCGTGTGACGCTGCTCGATCTCGGCGCCGATGACTACCTGGTGAAACCGTTCTCTTTCTCGGAGCTTTCCGCCCGAGTACGCGCTCTCTTGCGCCGTCGCGCAAAGCCAATGGAGGACAGGCTGCGCATCGCGGATCTGGAACTCAATCGCGTTGATCGGCGCGTTACCCGCTCAGGAAAAGAGATCGAGCTAAGCCCGAAAGAATATGCGCTGCTCGAATATCTTATGGCCAACGCCGGCCGCAAAGTGACGCGTACCATGATTCTCGAGCGCGTATGGCAACATTCGTTCGATACCAGCACCAACGTCGTAGACGTATACATCAATTATCTTCGCAAGAAGGTCGATGGCAATCTCGAGCCGAAGCTCATCCGTACGGTCCGCGGAGTAGGCTACGTCCTGAGCGATGGTCTGGAGTTCTCCACTGCCGACTCTGAGGATTCCTCTACGACCGCCCCCAGCGCGGCCTCGTGAGTTGCGCGTGAACGAGAACGTCAAGCGTGAATCCGGCGCTTCGCTGGTTGAGAATCCTGTACTGCCGCCGGAGAACCTTGCCGAAAGCTTCTTCCACAAGCTGAGCCAGCCCATCGGTGCAATATATGCGTCGCTCGAACTTGGACTGATGAGCGATGATGCCAAACAACTTAAATCCGCAATTGAAGCTGGCCTCACCCAATTGGAGCGGTTGCGCTGGCTGTTTCAGATTGCGCGGGAGTTCTTTGCGACCGATTTTGGCGCACGCGCGCGCGTTGTTTCGCTTCGTGAATGCATTCAAGCTGCGGTGAGCAACTCGCTGCCTGTAGCGGAAGCAAAAAAGATCCGCTTCGTCATCTCTGGGGATCAGGATTCACAGGTGCTGGCGGATCCCGTCTATTTGCGGGATGCGATTGAGAATCTCTTTACTTGGTGTGTCAGAAAAAATCCAAACGCAGCGGCAATTACGGTAAAGCTCTTGTTCCCCGCCGGAAGAACTCAGATCGAAATTTCTGATGAGGCGTCTTACGATCCCGAGTCAGCGCCGAACATCTTTGAACCGTTCCCACCTGGAGTGCAGATCGAACCCGGAGAGTCTGGAAATCTTGATCTCGCGCTCAGCCAACGAATCATTCGCGCGTTTGCGGGGGATGTAGAGTTACGCGCTACCGCCACCGGAAAGAATTGTTTTCGGGTCGTACTTCCTCGGCAGAATTCCTGATTTCTTTAATTATTTTTCGTCTCTAAGAAGAATTTAATTTTCATCTAAGCCAATTCTTATTCTGAAGCGCTACACTCGCTCTCCGTCGTGCGGAGAGGATGCACATCTTGCAAGCTGACGTTCAGAACGTAATCGTAGCGGGCAGTACTCCCACGCATCAATTGACCGGACGCTCGGTAGGCGAGTGCTGCGAGATCGCTATCAACAACGGTCAGCGCTTTCCGGGAGAGATCATCGGATTCCGCGGATCGGCGGTGCTCTCGACGGCGCTCGACAAGCCCATGGGAATCCGCTATGGCGACCGCGTGATCAGCACCGGGAATCGCCCCTCGATTCGCGTCGGCGAGAGCCTGCTTGGGCGCGTGATCGACGCCACCGGCACTCCAATCGACGGCGGTCGGCGGCCAATGAGCCTTAGCTCAGACCTGCTGCGCGATGATGCGCTTCGATCGCGCGATTGATTTGCAGCGCAACTTCCAGGGCGCGGCGGCCATCTTCCAACGAAACCACCGGTTTGCGGCGCCGACGCACCGCATCCAGGAAGGATTCGATCTCGGCTCGCAAAGGCTCGCGTGGTTCCACTTTGGGCTTGTCCAAAGCAATGCCCGGAGCCGGACCTAATCCGGACGGAGGGATCTTTCCACTCATCAACTCTGCCGCAGCGCGCTCATCGACGCGAATGCTGATGAGGTCCTGCCGTCCATAATCGATCGAGATGTACTGATGCGGCTGAAAGAAGCGCACCTTGCGGACTTTCTCAGTGCTAACTCTGCTGGCGGTGAAGTTGGCGACACAGCCGTTTTCAAATTCAACACGCACATTCGCAATATCAACCTTGTTGCTGATCACAGCCAAGCCAACTGCACGAATCTCACGGACAGACGAGTTCACGAATGACAATACAATGTCGAGATCGTGAATCATCAGGTCCATCACAACATCGACATCGAGCGACCGCGGAGTAAAGACGCTAAGGCGGTGAACCTCGAAGAACATAGGATGATTCACAATGGGAATTGCAGCGAGCACCGCAGGATTGAATCGCTCTAGGTGCCCAACTTGGGCGACCCGATTGTGCTCCCGAGCTACCGCGACGAGCTCATCTGCTTCCACCAGAGTCGCGGCCAGCGGCTTTTCGATTAGCACATCAATGCCATTGCGCATCAATTCGCTCGCAACCGTAAGGTGATGGATGGTTGGGACGGCTACCGAAGCGGCATCAATTCTGTCCTTAAGATCAGAGATCGACGAGAGCGCCTGCGTCTGAAATTCTGCTGCTACCGCTTGCGCTGCAGTCTGATTTTTGTCAACAACTCCGGCCAATTCAACACTTCCATTACTGGATTGAAGTTGTCGATATACGCGAGCATGGCTACGCCCAAACGCGCCGCAGCCGATTACGGCCACGCGAAGCTTCTTGTCGGAAATTGTCATTCAAAGAACCGGAATCGCAGAATGTGCCAGATGGCGGCAATGCCATCGCGCCAAGTAATCTTCTTGCCTTCCTCATAAGTGCGTCCGTGATACCGAATTGGGACTTCGTAAATCCGGCAACCGAGGCCCGCGACTTTGATGGTGAATTCTGGCTCGAATCCGAAACGATCGCTCCGAAACCGCAGGGCATCGAGGACCTCGCGCCGAAACACCTTGTATCCGACCTCCATGTCTGTCAGGTTCAGGTTGCAGAGCATGTTGCAAAAGAACGTCAGCGCCTGATTGCTCAAGTAGTGCCAGAAGTAGAGCACGCGATGGGACCCGCCATGAAAGCGGTTCCCGAATACCACGTCGGCAAAGCCTTCAAGAATGGGTTCCAGTAATTGCGGATAGTCGCGAGGATCGTATTCGAGGTCCGCGTCCTGAATCAAAATAACATCTCCGGTTGCATGCTTGAACCCTGTGCGCAATGCAGCGCCTTTTCCCTGATTCTCCTGATGAAGTACAAGCTCGATCGGAATCCCAAACGCCGATCGCATCGTGTTAGTGAGTCCGGGAAGAAGCTCTCTTGTGCCATCGCGGGAATAATCGTCAACGATTATGAGCTCGTGCTCAAGCGGAGTGGCGGCAGTTAGCACGCGTTCTAAGGTGGTCCCGATCGTGTCCTTTTCATTGAAAACCGGAAGCACGATCGATAGCCGCCGCAATGGCTTGTCTGGGTTGATCACGAACTTACGTGAGGGCACGATCTCCATTAGCTCGCAGCTCTCCTATGCGACATGCGGTGCGGTTACACGTTTTCGAGGTTCGGCGGCAAGAAATAGTCCCACTGCCAAAACCAGCATCTGCGGCTCGATCGGCGCGCGATATCGCGGATGTGGGAATGTCAGGTAATACACAAGCGGAACAGCAAACAACAGTGAGCTAAAGAGAAACGTGGCCGGATTCGCGCGTCGCCACATCACCCACAGTCCTCCGAACGCGAGAATCGAAGAGAGCAGAAAGCCCAAATTGCGACTCTCCGATAACGCCGCCACACCGGTATCTCGCGGCGTGTCGTACCAATAGAAGACCGCGCGACGGATGCAGAGTGTCAAAAACTTTCCCGGATGCGTGCGCACAAAATTGAGGGCTTCGGCTTTCTTCATCTGAACATAAGCAACTTCGCCCATCTGCTCATACTTTTGCAACTCCAAAACGTTACTGCTCGGATGCATCCAGAAACGCCATAACCCAACTGCATCCTCGGCATTGCCCATGCGAAACTCGGCCCAGAAGTTACCGCGTACCGGAATGAAACGGTGGAAGACATAATAGTTGCGAATAGTCCACGGACTGACTATGGCAATGAAGATCGCGCCGGCACAGGCAGCTTGGATGAAAGGCTGCGCTCGACCCTTAGCCTGTATCTGCCGAACTAGCAGCCAAGTCCCGGCGAAGGGCAGCCAGAGCAGAAGAGACGGATTGACCAGGGCGATAGCTCCCCAAAGCACTCCAAACTGCAGCCACTCCCTCCAGCGCGCAACCGGAAGGAATTCCCATTTCCGAACTGCTAACCACTGGATTCCTGCCATTTTCAAGCTCAGCAGGAACACACAGGCGAGCAGGAGAATCGCCAGGCTCGTTTCCCACGCCCACTTGATCGCCCAATACCAGGCATAGGGCAAGAGCGCAGCCAGCCATCCGGACCACCACGCCGCACGAGGTCCGAACGTGCGCCGTGCAGCGTAGAAAACGGGGAAGATAGTCAGCGATGAGAAGATGGAGTTGATGGAAAGAATTGCGATCGCGGATGACGTGGTGTACACGCCGAAGGTCTTGAAAACGCCTGCCAGAATATAAGGATAGACCGGCGCGAGCCACGCAGTGGGTCCGGTGCCGGCGACGAAGGGAGAACTGAATCCGTGACCGGTCGCTATCGAATCCGCGATTCTTCCTGTCTCCCAACCAAATCCAAAGCTTCCCTGCAGCTTGGAGATCCGATACGTGTGGCCGATCAAGATAGCTGTTTCACGCGCAACGAGTCCCACCCAAAACATGAGCGCTGGACGATGAGACCACTTCGTAAGCCGGCCGCGTTCGTGGCGTGGCGCGTTTGCGTCTGTTACGGACTCGATGCTGTGAATTTGAAGACTCCCTGAATCGCCAGCATAGCATTGGCGAAAGCTCGCGCCAGGGAGTGGTGCGGACAGTTCGTCATCCAGCAGACAAGGATAGCTAGCGGAAGCGCCGTATGTGCAAGACATGCCGGTCAGAACGGTACAGTCCAAGCACGTACAGCATCGCCTTTCCGTCAGTAGAGAAGATGGTCTGACGAATCCTCAGCAGCGGAGATCCCTGCGGAACTCGCAGCAACGATGCGGTTTTCGGATCGGCTACGGTAGCGTCGACGTCCTCGTCGGCATACGCGATTCTGGTCTGGTAATCCTTCTCAAGAAGAATAAAGAGCGAGCCACGTTCAAGCTGCGAACGCGTGATGCTCCCGTACGTCTCGGCGGAAAGGTACGACGTTTCCAGGGCAAACGGCTCTCCTCCAGCTTCGCGCAGACGTTCGATATACAGCAGCCGCGTCGTCGCAGGGAGAGCCAGACGTGCGGAGATGTCCTGCTCGCCATGGAGGGTGCTGAGGTGCAGCACGCGTGATTGCGCGGTCATGCTGCGTCCGGACATCTGCTCGGTGAAGCTGGTCAGCTTGTTGAATTCGATTTTCGGAGGAGCAACGTAGGTTCCAGATCCGCGATGACGCTCAACCAAGCCCTCGCGCTGGAGTTCGGCTAGAGCGTGGCGCGCAGTCATGAGACTCACGCCGTGTACGCGCGCCAGTTCGCGCTCGGAATCGACCAGTTCGCCCGGCTTCAGCTTGCCGTCATCGATCTTCTTCCGGATGGCGTTCTGGATCCGCCGATACGCGGGAAGGGCGTTTCCATTCGCGTCAGAGCTCCTCATTGCCTTCAGCATACATCGCGCTAATTCGTTTTATTCCTCGTGTGAACCCCAAAATGCACGCTGGCGGCAGCTTCAGCGCGTCCGACGAATCGTAAACGTATGCCGGTCGGAGCGGTAGAGGCCGAGCACATACGTGATTGCGCTTCCCATTTCGGAAAAGATGACCTGCCGGATTCTGAGCAACGGCGCTCCCCGCGGAACGCTCAGAAGCCGTGCCAACTGGGGATCGGCGACGGTGGCATCGATGTTTTCGTCCGAGTAAGCCAGCTTCGCTCCAAAATCCTTCTGCAATAGTAGGAACAACGACTGTCGATCGAGCGGAGCGCGAGCCAGTGCTCCGTATTGCTGTGCGGAGAAGTAGCAGGTTTCCAGCGCGAACGGCTCGCCGGCCGCTTGCCGCAGTCGCTCGATCACTAGTAAAGGAGTCATGGGCGAGAGCCCAAGCCGCGCGGCGATGTCTGGCTCGCTTTGGATGATCCGCGACGAGAGCACCTTCGACTGCGGCGCCAGGCTGCGCGTCGCCATCTGCTCAGTGAAGCTGGTGAGACGATTGAATTGAATCTTCGGCGGCGCAACAAACGTTCCTGAGCCGCGGCGTCGCTCCACGAATCCATCGCGCTCTAGTTCGGCCAACGCGTGGCGCGCAGTCATCAGGCTCACCTGATGGGCGCGCGCCAGTTCCCGTTCAGAATCAACGATGTCTCCGGGGCGAAGGCGTCCATTCTCGATTCGCTGGCGGATGATTCGGTGGATGCGCCGGTACGCCGGCATCGAACTTTCAATCTTTGAAACTCTGGCGATAGTGTGTTGTCCCATTTGTCGGGTGCGCTGGAGCTTTGGACTACGGCCGATCTAACCGCTATAGAGAAATTTAATGGCTGCTATAGGACAACATCACCTGTCCTTCTGAATTCTGCACTTTTTTTCTTGACAACGACTGCGAGTGCTATATAGCTTATTCGACTCATAGCGGGAAATCAAGAAATTTCACGCGCATCAGGAGGCTTTTGTGAAACGCAGACTGCAATCCCTGCGAGGGCTCTCCCTTTTGGCTGTCTTCACTCTGGTCATCTCACAAGCGACATTGGCACAGCAGGTGACGGCGAACATTACCGGCACGGTGCTCGATCCAACCGGGGCTCCGATCGTTGGCGCAACCGTCACCGCGTCGGACACAAACCGCGGCGCGGTGTACACGGCCAAGAGCAACGAGAGCGGCATCTACAGCATCCAGCGAGTTCCAATCGGGACGTATGCCATTAAGGCGGAATCGTCGGGCTTCGAATCGGCACAGCATTCCGCCGTGACGCTCGATCTGGATCAGACCGCGCGCATCAATTTCGATCTAAAAGTCGGCAGCGTAAAAGAGACTGTAGAAGTGAGCTCTGAGGCTCCAGTGCTGCACACCGATACGACCGAAGTGAGCACGGTCATCGATGCTCAGACCAACGACAATCTCCCGCTGGCAACGCGCAATCCTACGCAGCTGACGCTGCTCGCTCCCGGCTCGGTGACGGTCGATGCAGCCAGTTTCAATTTGGGATCGAACACCGCCGAAGGTGGCGGACGACCCTATATCAACGGCAACCGCGAGCAGGCCGACAACTTCCTGCTGGACGGAGTCGATAACAATCAGACCTCAGAAAACCGCCTTGGCCTCACACCTGCGCCGGACGCGATTCAAGAATTCAACCTGATCACGCAGAATGCGCCCGCGGAATACGGCAACTTCGATGGCGGAATCATCAACACGACTTTGAAGTCCGGCACGAACGCATTCCACGGCGATGTGTGGGAGTTCTTCCGTAACGACGCGCTCAACGCGAACAAGTGGGAGAACGGGCTGAACCCGGCGACCCCCATCGGCACACCAAAAGTTCGCTGGAACATGTTTGGTGGAACTCTGGGTGGTCCAGTGCTTAAGAACAAGCTATTCTTCTTCGCCGATTACCAGGGCGGTCGCCTCGACCATCCGCCAACTTCTTCCTGCAACGGCGGTGGAGGCACTTGCTCAGTCCTCACGACAGCGGAGCGAACTGGCGACTTCAGCGCGTTGCTTTCGCAAGGCGTGCAATTATTCAATCCGTGCGCGCCGGGAACCGGCGTTTCCGGAACACCTTGCAGCCTGGTTGCACCGGCTGCAAGGGTTCCATTTGCGAACAACATCATTCCTTCGTCGATGCTGGATCCAGCTTTTACCAAGCTGGTGACCTCCAGTCTTTATCCGTCTGCAACTCCTTTATCCAACGGATTTGGATCAGCGATCGACTCCTTCGGACAGGCGTTTAACTCTGACCAAGGCGACGTCAAGCTGGACTACAACCTGTCCAGTAAAGATCGATTTAACGCACGCTATTCCCAAGGCAAGCAGAACGATCCCAGCAGTAGTTCAATTCTGCTTTTCGGCTCGGTAGTCAACACTGCGAATCTTTACAACACGTCTACGAACTGGGAGCACATGATCTCACCCTCATTGGTGAATGAGGCCCGATTCGGGACGAACTACATCAACTTTGCCAACAACAACTACACATTTGATAAATCTGTTCAAACGCTCGCCGGCGGGCTGGGAATTAACGGAGTCACTTCGGCGGGTCTGCCGCTGTTCGGTTTTGGTGGCGGCAGCGTTACGAATTCCGCGTGCGGTGCGCTGAGCTGCATCGGCAACAACATCGCTCTCGAGAACTTCGCATCGACCGTCGTCCAGTTCAACGACAACGTTATCTACAGCCACGGACGGCATGTATTCAAAACCGGCTTCCAGATGAACCGGTATCGAATCAACGTCTTCTATGCCGGTAACGGTGGCGAACTTGGACTACTGCTATACGACGGCCAATATTCAGGGCCAATCGGATCGAACGTCACTGCTACTCAACAAACGGACGCAGCCGCAGCCGACTTTGCGCTCGGCTTGCCATCCCTGGTAGGTCGCGGCGTGAGCGGCGGCGGCGGCGGAGCATGGCATCAGCAGGACTGGCTGTATGCAGGTTTTGTTCAGGATGATTGGCGCTTTACCGATCACCTGACGCTCAACCTCGGGCTCCGCTATGAAGCACGTACGCCCTGGACCGAAGTCAACAATCGCCAGGTCAACGTGAACATCATGACTGGAGCTCTTGAGTATCCAGGCAATGCAACCGTCGTTGGCTCCGGCAGCAATGGCTTCAGCAGCGGATTGTACAAATCGACCTATGGTCTGCCGGATTTTCAGCCGAGAATTGGATTCGCGTGGACTCCGTCCCGATCTGGGAACAAGATGGTCGTTCGTGGCGCGTACACCATCTCCTCTTACTTGGAGGGCACAGGAACGAATCTGCGTTTGACGCAGAATCCTCCTAACACGCCTCCACAGACACAAGCAGTCAATGTGACCTCTGGAACGCCTTTCACCACCGAAGCTGGACCGAGCGCCGGTGCGGTGATTGGAGGCAATCCCTTCCTGGGAGCAACGATGCTTGCCTGGAATCCAACCGTTCAGCCAGCGATGGCACAGCAATACAACCTCACCATCCAGCAGGAAGTTGCAAAAAACACCTCTCTACAAGTTGGCTATATCGGACAGCATGCTACTCATCTCATGGTTCCGGTCTGGCTTACTCAGAATCAACTCGTTAACGGCAACGTCGTTTCGACTCCATACGTCGGTGGCATGAACCCACCGGGCGTAAACGGATCAACTGTCGCTTCGCCGACCTATGGTCCAAACGGATTCGGCGTAGTAAAAGACACCGCCTCCATCGGTGCGATGAAGTACAACGCGCTACAAGCTGTCCTGCAAAAGCGTGAAAGCCACGGGCTGGAGACGCAAATCTCCTACACGTACTCGAAGTGCATGACGGACAACAGCGGCTACTTCGGAACCTGGAGCGGCACCACGCAAGCTACGCCGGCTTCTCCGTACTTCCAGAATCTCTATAACGAGCGCGCGGAATGGGCTCAGTGCTACTGGGATTCCAAGCACATAGTCAGCGCCTACGCGATCTATCAACTGCCAGTTGGACACGGCAAGCAGTTTGGTAAAGACCTGCCTGCGGTAGTTGATGCTGTTGTTGGGAACTGGTCGGTCAACCCGATTGTCTCCTGGCATACAGGGTTCCCGCTCGCTCTTTACGGAAGTGATACGACTGGAACTGGTTCCCCCGGTGCTCGACCCAACTGCAACGATGCTTTGTTGAGCTATCCGAAGACCACAGACACGAGTGGCCTGCTCTGGTTCAATCCAGCATTCGTCACGCCGACAGCTCCTGGACAGTTTGGCAACTGCCCGGCGCAGGGTCCGGTGATTGGACCTGGCTACATCGACGCCGATATAAGCCTTCAGAAGAATTTCCCAATCGGCGAAGTGCGGCGGTTCCAATTCCGCGCCGATTTTCTGAATGCCTTTAACCATCCCAACTTTGCTCACCCGAATATGAGCACAGGGGTCATCAACTCAACTCAGGATGCGCGACAGATACAACTGGCGCTGAAATTCTACTTCTGAATCGCACACAGAAGAGAAAAGGGGAATGGCAGGCGTAACCGCGTCTGCCATTTACTTTTTCGAGCAGAAGCTCTGCTGGTCCGGCTTATGATTTCGTCCATGGTGTCCCGCTTTGTCAGCGGCTCTGTGTTGGTGCTGACTGTCTCAATCCTTTCCTTCGGCCAAGGTTCTCCGTCGCAGCCGCCCGCTGCAGCTGCGAACCATGCCATCAATCTCGCAGCCACCGGGCGCTGTGCTGAGGCGATTCCCGAACTGAAACGCGCGGTGCATCAGTCGATTGCAGCAGACGTAAAAAAGAAGGCCGGCCTCGCGGGATTGCGCTGTGCCATGACTCACAACCAGCCCTACGAGGCTGTCGATTTCCTTCAGGTTTTGAATCGAGACTTCCATGACGATCCTGAAGTTTTGTATCAGGCAACGCACGCATACTCCGATTTGGCAATTCGCGCTTCACAGGACCTATTACGCGTGGCCCCATCTTCTTATCAGGTGCACGAGCTGAATGCCGAATCGCTCGAGACCCAGGGCAAATGGGATGACGCGGCCGCCGAATACCGCAAAATTCTCGCAATGAATCCGAACCTGCCTGGCATTCATTACCGGCTTGGCCGGCTCTTGTTGTCGAAACCGAATCCCGGCCCAGACGTCGTGGACGATGCAAGGAAGAATTTCGAACAGGAACTTAAGATCGATCCCCAGAATGCCGGAGCCGAATATGTCCTGGGCGAACTCGCGCGGCAGTCGAGTCAGTGGCCGGAAGCCGTCAATCACTTCTCGCGCGCGACGAAGCTCGATGCCAACTTTGCCGAGGCTTATCTCGGACTAGGATCGTCTCTAATCGGCGAAAAGCGATATGCAGATGCGTTACAGCCGCTGGAAACCGGCGTGAAGCTTCAACCCGAGAATCCAGCCGGGCACTATGATCTGGCAACCGCCCTAAGCCGCACCGGACATAAAGAAGAGGCCGAGCGTGAATTCGCGATTCACCGCAAGATGCAGGAAGCAAATCCGTCGGCGACTCCGCAGTAACGGAAGCGGCGGCGGTAGCCGCGGGGGCAGCCGCGTGTTTGCGGCTGCTTGCCGGATTCGGTCAACTCACGTTACTCGGAGCTGGCCATCCGCCATCTCCGGCCCAGCGGCTGTTGCCGGCAGTTCTGATAACTTGTGATCAGACAATTTCCAGTCGGGCCGAACATCATCTCCTCTCTCACGCGCCGCGCTTTCCTCCAGAACCTCGGCAAGGCGGCTGCGCTCTCAATGCTTTCCCGATTGGGGTTCGGTGCTCAACCGCTTTCTCCATTCGAGGAAGTTCCGCCGTCGGCGAGCGGCATCACCTGGGTGCACCGCAGCGGAGCATCGCCGCACAAATACTTGCCCGAGACCACTGGCGCGGGCTGCGCCTTTCTCGACTACGACAACGACGGTTGGATGGACATCTATCTCGTCAATAGCGGCAAATGCGACTTCTTCGATCCGAATCCACCTTTGCGCAATGCTCTCTACCGCAACAACCGCGACGGAACGTTCACTGACGTCACCGAAAAAGCAGGGGTTGGCGGCGGAGGATTTGGGCAGGGAGTTGCAGTCGGTGACTACGACGGCGACGGCTTTCCCGATCTGTACGTTACGCAGTACGGCCGCAGCATCCTCTATCACAACAACGGCGACGGTACGTTTACAGACGTTACTGAGAAAGCCGGGGTGGCCGCTCCGGGCTGGTCGTCGAGCGCCGTGTGGTTCGATTACGACAACGACGGCCGTCTCGATCTGTTCGTCTGCCGCTTCGTCGATTACAGCAGAGAAAAAGATCAATTCTGCGGACAAGTCGAGAAGCAGGAGCGTCACTATTGCATTCCGCGCATTTACAAGCCGATGGCCAGTTGGCTTTTCCATAACAACGGCGACGGCACATTCACCGATGTCAGCAAGAGCTCAGAAATCGCTGCCCATTTAGGGAAAGCGTGGGGTGTAGTAGCCGCGGACGTAAACAACGATGGACGCATGGACCTGTTCGTCGCCAACGACACTGCCCCCAACTTCCTGTTCATAAATCGTGGCAAGGGGAAATTCGAGGAAATTGGAGAACCGGCAGGCATTGCCTACAGCGCAGCCGGCCGTCCCAGATCAGGAATGGGCGTGGACGCAGCCGATTACAACCAGGACGGCAACATCGATCTCTTCGTCGCCAATATCGATAACGAAATGTACGCGCTCTACAAGAACAACGGCGACGAGACCTTCGATGACCAGGCACTACCCACAGGCATTGGGAATGCGACGCGACTCATGAGCGGCTGGGGACTCAAGTTCTTCGATTACGACAATGATGGGAACCTCGATCTGTTTCTCTCCAATGGGGAGCCGGATGATCTGATCAACCTCCTCGATGCGCGCGTCTCCTATCGCGAGCCGCTCATGCTCTTTCAGAACACCGGCTCCGGATTCAAGAACGTGAGTGCTCAATCTGGGCCAGTCTTCGCGAAGCCCCTTTCAGCTCGTGGTTTGGCGATCGGCGATTTCAATAATGATGGTGCAATCGATGTCCTTATCTCGTGCAACAATGGCGGTCCATTGCTGCTGCGCAACAACATTGGCGCAGAAAGTCATTGGGTTGGTTTGAAGCTGGTCGGCAAAAAGGCCAATCGGGATGCGATCGGAGCGCGTGTGACCTACCAGGCCGGCGATCTGAAGCGTAGTCACATGAAAGTAGGAGGCGGCAGTTATTTGTCTTCGCACGATCCGCGCATCGTGCTCGGTATCGGCAAAAGAACGAAGATCGACTGGCTTGAAGTGAAATGGCCGCAACCTAGCGGCGCTGTCGAGCGGTTTACAAATGTTCCTATCGACCGCTACGTCACCATCATCGAGGGTACCGGTAAATGGCAGGTGACGAAATGGGCATAGTTGTCGCTGGGCAAATCTTCGTCCAGAGTTGAGTTTCTGCAAGGAAATCGAAACGCAAATCGCGGCACATTGAATAGGTACCGTGCGTCGAATAGGTACCGTGCGTCGAAACAAGCTGCACCGCCAGAGACAGCTCGCGACCATAATCGGCGTTAGATAATCCTCATGCCCATCGCCTTCGGTCTGAATGACTGCTCTGACGGGGTTGCAAGGAGGAAACGATAAAAAAATGCGGTTTCCCCATTAATGGCCCAAATGGTGCCGTCCAGTGTTAATTCACGCCATTTCATTCACTTGCATTGACTGGCTCAACCCCGCTCATTAGGGTTGAAATGGGATATCTGCTCATTCACGGTTATACTTAGAGACAAGGAATGACCCTGCCAACCGAAGAAAAGATCGTCCTGCTGCTCAAGCCTCGCGGATTTTGCGCGGGTGTTGTGCGCGCTATCGACATCGTTCGCATTGCGCTCGAAACCTTTGGCGCTCCGATCTACGTACGTAAAGAAATTGTGCACAACCGCTATGTTGTCGATGACTTGGCGGCTAAGGGAGCGATTTTTGTCGACAGCGTCGAGGACGTGCCTGAAGGGGCGCGCGTCATCTACAGCGCGCACGGCGTAGCCCCGGAAGTGCGCGAAGCCAGCAAGGCGCGCAAGTTGAAGGTGATCGACGCGACCTGCCCGCTGGTGACCAAGGTCCACGTTGAAGCTATCAAGTTTGCTAAGCAAGGCAATTCGCTGATTCTGGTCGGACATCGCGATCACGACGAGATCATCGGTACACTCGGCGAGGCTCCAGAAGTGACGCAGGTCGTTAGCTCTCCCAAGGAGGTCGACAACCTGCACGTTCCCGATCCGGAACGTGTGGCTTATCTTACGCAGACGACGCTCTCGCTCGACGAAGCCAAAGACATCATCGAAGCTTTGAAGCGCAGGTTTCCCAAGATCCATGGGCCCCATGCGCAGGACATCTGCTACGCGACCGAGAACCGTCAAATTGCAGTGAAGAACGTCGCCCCACAGGCCGACCTGCTGCTGGTTGTCGGTTCGGAGAATAGTTCCAATTCAAACCGACTGGTCGAAGTTGCAACTCGCCTCGAGACTCCCGCGTACTTAATTGAGAACTGCCGCGCGATCCGTCCGGAATGGCTGGAAAGCGTGAAGACGGTTGCGTTGACGGCCGGAGCTTCGGCCCCGGAGTGCCTGGTGGAAGAAGTGGTTGAGTATCTCTCCACAAAGGAGGGCTTCAACCGCGTTGAGGAAGTCGAGATCATGGCGGAGAACGTCCGTTTCGGACTGCCGCCGGAGATCGTGGCCGCGATTCAGGCCGCGCCCTCCCAGACTGCCGTCGCCGCGGAATAAGGCAAGCTATGGACGAATCCCCCCGTCGCCCTGTGCAGATGGTGTTTGGCAAAATCGATGACATTGCCAGCCGCGTAGCCGCAGCGGTGGATGGCGCGCGTCGATTCCTCTTCTCAACGCAAGATCCCGAAGGCTTCTGGTGCGGCGAACTCGAAGCCGATACCACCCTAGAATCCGATTACATCCTGCTGCACACGCTGCTTGGGACGCGCGATGAAGTGCGCCTGCAGAAGACCGCACGGGAGATCATTCGCCATCAGAACGAAGATGGCGGGTGGCCGATTTACCACGGCGGTCCTTCGAATATCAGCGCAACGGTGAAAGCGTATCTGGGACTGAAGCTCACCGGACACAGGCCCGACGATCCCATTTTGGTCCGCGCGCGTGAGCGCATATTCGCGCTCGGTGGCGTTACTGCGGTCAACACCTTTACGAAGATCTATCTCTGCTTCCTCGGACAGTACGACTACGATGCCGTCCCTGCAGTCCCGCCGGAGATCGTGCTATTCCCGAAGTGGTTCTGGTTCAACATTTACGAAATTTCGTCATGGTCGCGCGGCATTCTTGTGCCGCTCTCGATCTGCTATGCGAAGAAGCCGTTCAAGAAGATTCCCGACGAGATGGGGATCCAGGAGTTGTTTCCCGACGGACGCCACAACACTGATCTGCGTCTGAAGTGGAGTGACAAGCTCATCAGTTGGCGCAACTTCTTCCTGGTGCTCGATCGTCTTACGCACTGGTTCGAGGCGGTTCACGTGCGCCCGCTGCGCTCGATTGCCTTGAAAGCTGCCGAAGAATGGATGATCGAACACATGGAGATGAGCGACGGACTGGCCGCCATCTATCCGGCGATTATGAATTCGATCATCGCGCTGCGATGCCTGGGCTACTCGACCGACGATCCGCAGGTGATCCGTGCAATCGATGAGTTCGAAGCGCTCGGAATCGAGGAGGAAGAAACCTTCCGCATGCAGCCCTGCAAATCGCCTGTATGGGACACGGCATATGCTGCGTTCGCGCTCGGCGAAGCCGGAGTGCCGGCGACCGATCCGCGCATGGTGGCCGTTGGGGAATGGCTGCTGCAGAAGCAGGTCACGCACAGGGGCGACTGGTCAGTGAAGGTGAAAGATGCGGCGCCCGCGGGCTGGTATTTCGAGTTCAACAATGAGTTTTATCCCGACGTGGACGATACCGCGATGGTCGCGCTCGGTCTGAGCAAAATTCAGGTGCCGAACGAGCGTTACCAGCACGAATCGGTACAGCGAGCGATCGACTGGATCTTTGCCATGCAGTGCAAGGATGGTGGGTGGGCATCGTTCGACAAAGACAACGACAAGATGATGTTCGAGCACATTCCCTTCGCCGATCACAACGCCATGCTCGATCCAGCGACGGTGGACATCACTGGCCGCATCCTCGAGTGTCTCGCGACCTACGGTTATACACAGAGCGATCGCCGCGTGAAGAAGGCGCTCGAATTCCTGAAACGGAAGCAGGAATCCGATGGCTCATGGTTCGGGCGCTGGGGCGTCAATTACATTTACGGGACGATGCTCGTTTTGCGCGGAATGGAAGCCATGGGTGTGGACAATCACGAGCCCTGTATTCAGCAGGCCGCGGAGTGGCTGCGCATGTACCAGAACTCGGATGGCGGATGGGGCGAGAGTTGCATGTCGTACGACGATCCCACTAAAAAGGGGCTAGGTCCGAGCACACCCTCACAAACGGCGTGGGCGATTATGGGATTGCTGGCGGCTGGCGACACTCGCAGTGACGCTGTGGCCCGCGGCATTGCATATCTGCTGCGAACGCAGCGCAAGGACGGCGGTTGGGATGAGCCGCAGTACACAGGAACCGGATTCCCTCGGGTATTTTATTTGGCGTACCACCTGTATCGGGTGTACTTCCCATTGATCGCGCTCACGACATACGGGAAGGTATGTACAGAACGCAATTAGCATTGTCATTCCGACCGTAGGGAGGAATCCCTACCGTGCCCAAACGGTATCGGTATAAATAGGGATTCCGCGCCGCCAAAGCACGCGGTTCGGAATGACAAGAGAAGAAGCAGGACAGAGGAGAGAAGGAATTTGCCGGGACCAATCTCACAAATGTGGACGGTATCGACTTACGTCCTTAAGCAGAAGCTGAAAGGACGCAAGCGCTATCCGCTCGTGCTCATGCTCGAACCCCTCTTCCGCTGCAACCTGGCGTGCGCCGGATGCGGCAAGATCCAGTACCCCGCTCACATCCTCAAACAGCAGCTCACGCCGGAAGAATGCTTCCGTGCCGTTGACGAATGCGGCGCGCCGGTGGTCAGCATCCCGGGCGGCGAACCGCTCATGCATTCCGAGATCGATAAGATCGTGGAAGGCTTGGTCTCGCGCAAGAAGTACATTTACCTCTGCACCAACGCGCTGCTGCTCAAAGAGAAGCTCGATCTGTTCAAGCCCAGTAAGTACCTGACCTTCTCGGTTCACATCGATGGTCAACGCGAGCACCACGATTTTTCCGTCTGCCGCGAAGGTGGATACGACATAGCAGTCGAAGGCATTCGCGAAGCGATCCGTCGCGGCTTCCGCATCACAACCAACACGACGCTGTTCGACGGCGCTGATCCCAACAGCGTGCGTTCGCACTTCGACGAAATGATGAAGCTTGGCGTGGAGAGCATGATGCTCTCGCCGGGCTATTCGTACGACAAGGCACCGGACCAGAAGCACTTTCTCGGACGTGCCCGCACACGCCGGCTTTTCCGCGCCATCTTGTCTAATCGCAAGAAGAGTTGGCGGTTTAATCAGTCGCCCCTATTTCTTGAATTCCTGATGGGCAAGCAACAGTATTCATGCACACCGTGGGGCATGCCAACGTTCAACATCTTCGGCTGGCAGAAGCCTTGCTATCTGTTACAAGACGGATACGCCGACACGTTCCAGGAGTTGATGGAAGCAACCGAGTGGCACATGTACGGTACCGAATCGGGAAATCCGCGCTGCGCGAACTGCATGGTGCATAGCGGCTACGAGGTTTCGGCAGTCGATCACACGTTCAGCTCACTGCGCGGATTCCTGCAGACCATCCGCGCGACTTTTGCGAGCCATAAGGACGAAGGCGCGCTGAAACTGCTGAACGATCCAGTGCGGCCGGTGCACGCGTTTAATCCGCTGGTACAGATTGAGACAAACAGCGAACAACTCACCCGGAGTTAACACGAAGGCCACGCATCGATAAGTCAGTACGGTTCGCGGTAGCGAATGGGTGAACAGACACAATCGAGCTAACCCGATCCGCTACCGCGGACGGTACTGACTTTGTGATCTTCGTGGTAACCCAACGGAGTTTTGATGAGCATCAATCCAGAGACCCTCGAAGTAGCTCCAGGCACAGCGCACGAAAAACTCGAAGGCTGGCTTCCCAATCTAGGAAGCGAAGAAGACATTCGACAAGCACTGGAAAAAGCCTTTGACTATCGAGGCGATGTGGCCATCACGCGAAAAGATGGCAGCAGGATCGAAGGCTATGTCTTTGACCGCAAAACAGGAAAAAGCCTCGCCGATTCATTCGTTCGCATTATCCCCAACAACGCCCGCGAAAAGCTCTCCATTCCCTACTCCGATATCGTCGCTCTAAAATTCAGCGACCGCGATCCCGCGGCCGGCAAGAGCTTCGAAGCCTGGGTAAAGAAATACTGGGAAAAGCGTGCAGCCGGAGAGAAAAACATCCAACTCACGCCTGAAGCGCTCGAGTAAGCGTCAATAAGGGCACCGAGCAGGTAGAATTTCCGCGATGAAATTGAAAGCCCTGTGTTGCTCGTTCGTTCTTCTACTCGTCTCAGCATCTTCGACGCCGGCTCATGCCTGGGGGTGCGAAGGTCATCAGATCGTCGCCCTGATTGCGATGAAGCACCTGCAGCCGCAGGTCGCCGGACAGGTGAATGCGATTCTCGCGACGGCGCCGGTCAACTCCGCTCTTCGCCGCTATTGCCGCAATCTCGGCCTGCCTCCAATCGCCGATGCGGCCACCTGGGCCGACGATTATCGGGCTGAGCAGCCCGATACCGGTCCTCTGCACTACGTCAATATTCCTTTGAACGTCACGCGCGACAAATACGACGTGTCGCAAATGTGCCAATCGGGCTGCGTGATCGATGCGATCAATAAGTACGTTCAGCAGCTCAAAACCAGCAAGGATGCCGCCGCCCGTGGCGACGCTCTGCGCTTTGTCATTCACCTGGTCGGCGACATTCATCAGCCGCTCCACGATGAAGACAACAGCGACGAAGGCGGAAATTGTGTGCCGGTTGCCTTCGAAGATGAGGCGCCGCGCCTTACGAGCCCGCAGCGCGAAGACTACTTCCCGAATCTGCACTCGGTTTGGGATACCGGTCTTCTCGAGAGCCTCCTTGACGATCACGACATGACGGTCGAGGAGTTCGCCGACTTTATCGACATCCGCTATCACTCCCGAGCTCCTCGGTGGAACGTCGGTCAGCCAATCGATTGGGCCTGGGAGGGACACGACGCTGCCGTCACCGCCTACCGTGCTCTGCCTGCTTTCATTCCCCGTGAGCCCGGAAACAAAGTCAGTTCATGCGCCGACAACCACATCGGCAAGCGCATGGCCGACCTGCATATTGATTTGGGTGCCCGGTACGACGATGTGTCGCATCCGATTGTCGAAGAACAGCTTGCGAAAGCAGGCGTGCGCTTGGCGACGCTGCTCAACTCCGCTCTGGGAAGTGGCCGCTGAGTGACTTGTCTCCGTGTGCGTTAGAATCGGCCTTCACCTCCTCGGAAATGCAATCCGAGCGACGACACTGATTCGTTCTTAAGGAAAGGAAATGAGCTCGGCCACGAGCGCCAAAGACCACTCCCAGGTGACGGATTCCATGCTGATCTCCCGCATCCGCGCCGGCGACCAAGACGCGCTTGCCGTGCTGCATGACCGTTACGCGCAGGTGGTGTATTCGGTGGCGCTGCGCGTGCTGGGCGATACTGCGCAGGCCGAAGACATCCTGCAGGAAATCTTTCTGCAACTTTGGAGGAAGCCGGAGACGTTCGATTCAAATCGCGGCAGTCTCGGCGCCTGGCTCGCTGTAATCGCACGGCATCGTGCAATCGACCAGTTGCGTAGGAGGCGTCCGGAGTCGGATATCGACGACGTAGTCATTTCCATCGATTCCGATTTGGAACAGACGGCGGACCGCAATCGGGCGATTGCCAGAATCCGCAGCGCAGTCGAGCAGTTGCCGCTTGAACAACGCCGAGCGCTGGAGCTTGCTTTCTTTCATGGCCTCACGCATTCCGAAGTTGCGGCCAAAACAGGCGAGCCGCTGGGAACAATCAAGACGCGCATTCGAGCAGCTCTGGCAGCGCTCAGAAAGGGGCTCGCGGCATGAGAGATCATCAGCAATTCGCAGACGATCTAGCGCTCTATGCGCTGCACGAGCTGCCTGCCTCCGATACCGCAGAATTTCGCGAGCACCTCAAGGAATGCGCAGGCTGCCGACGCGAACTGGAAGAAATCAATTCGCAAATGGCCATGCTGGCGTTGTCGAGCGTGGGGTCTGCCCCTCCACAGCGTTCGCGTGAGCGGCTGCTTCAGGCAATCAGGACCGAGCCGCCGCGGGTGCGGCGAGTGGTGATGCGCAGGCCATGGTGGAGCTTCGTCCCCACTTTTGCGGCAGTGCTGCTGGCTATCTTCGGACTGATGCTTTGGCGCGAGAACACCAGCTTGCGAAACAGACTCGAAGCGACGCAGCAGCGCTTCGAGCAGCAGCAGGGAGATCTGGATCGTGCACGGCTTGTCCTGGATGCACTCACGTCACCCGAGTCGTCGCACTTCGCGCTGGTTTCGGTGAAAGACCAGCCGGTTCCTGAAGGCAAGGCCAGCTACATGCGCAAGACAGGGACAGTGGTCTTCACTGCTCAGCATCTGCCGCCTTTGCCGCCGGAAAAGACGTACCAGTTGTGGCTCGTGCCGGCCAGCGGCACCAAACCAATGCCGTGTGGAACCTTCAAGCCCGATACCAACGGAAACGCAGCCATGGTCACCCCCTACGCGGAGAAAGATGCCTGGCCCAAGATGTTCGCCGTAACCATCGAGGCTGAAGGTGGGAGTCAGACGCCGACGATGCCGCTGGTGATGACGGGCTCCTAAGTGGCGGACTGAAGCCTTTCCGCATCTCACTTTTTGCATCTGACTTTATGTTGAGACGCTGCTTTCTTTGCGTCCACTTCTTCCGCGATGAATCCCATTCTGAAAGAACCCCAGTCTGTAACTCGCACGCTTGCCGTTGGACCAGAATTGCAGCCCGGCGGAGGTACCCATTTTCGCGTGTGGGCACCCAAGCGGCGCTCTGTTGAGATCGTTTTTTTCGAAAGCGACCGTGAGCCTGGCAAATCATTTCCGCTCGATCGCGAAGATGACGGCTACTTCTCCGGCTTCTTAGCAGATGCAAACGCTGGAACCCGCTACAAGCTGCGCGTCGATGGCAACGAGACTTTTCCCGATCCGGCGTCGCACTGGCAGCCTGAAGGGCCGCATGGAGTTTCTGCAGTCGTCGATCACCAGAAGTTTGCCTGGACGGACAAGGATTGGCCCGGCGTCAGCATTCGCGGACAGGTCATTTACGAACTGCACATCGGAACCTTCACACCAAGTGGCACTTACGAATCAGCAAAAGAGAAATTGCCGTTGCTGAAAGAACTTGGTGTCACTGTCGTCGAAGTGATGCCTGTGGCGTGTTTCCCCGGAGAGTTTGGCTGGGGTTATGATGGAGTGAACCTCTACGCTCCGTACCCCCGCTACGGCACTCCCGACGACTTCCGCAGCTTTGTCGATTACGCGCACAGCATCGGCTTGGGAGTAATTCTTGACGTTGTCTACAACCACGTGGGTCCAGATGGGAATTACCTGACGCAGTTCTCTGATGACTACTTCCATCGCGAGCACACGACCGAATGGGGAGACGCGATCAACTTCGATGGCGAGAACAGCGGACCGGTGCGCGATTTTTTCGCAGGCAATGTCGAGTACTGGATTCGCGAGTATCACCTCGATGGTTTGCGCTTTGACGCGACGCAAGCCATCGTCGATCGATCTCGTGAGCACATTCTCGCGGATATGGCGCGTCGCGCTCGCGCCGCAGCAGGTAATCGCGAGATCATCCTCGTCGCTGAGAATGAAGCACAGGAAGCAAAGATCGCCAAACCTGTCGAGCGCGGCGGCTACGGCTTCGACGCGCTCTGGAACGATGACTTCCATCACAGCGCCATCGCCGCTTCCACGGGGATGAGGCAGGCTTACTACACAGATTATTCCGGCACTCCGCAGGAGTTCATTTCGGCGATCAAGTACGGCTATCTCTATCAGGGCCAGTACTACAGTTGGCAAAACAAGCGCCGAGGTGAAACTACGCTCGGAATGGAGCCAGCGGCATTCGTCACGTTCATCGAAAATCACGATCAGGTCTCGAACTCAGCCCACGGCAAGCGTCTGCACCAGCTCACGAGTCCGGGACGTTATCGCGCACTCACGGCGCTTACGCTGCTTGGCCCGGGAACTCCGCTGCTATTTCAAGGCCAGGAATTCGGATCCAGCAAGCCATTCCTCTTTTTTGCCGATCACAATCCAGAGTTGGCAAAGCTCGTGCATAAAGGTCGCGCAGAATTTCTCGCGCAGTTTCCTCAGCTCAAATCCGAGGAGATGCGCGCCCGCGTTCCCGATCCGGCGAGGCGAGAGACTCTCGATGCCTGTAAATTGGATTGGAGCGAATGGGAGCGAAACTCGCATTTTGTAGCGCTGCATCGCGATCTGCTGCAGCTTCGGCACACGGATCCGGCATTTCGTATGCAGCTATACGGACGAGTTGACGGCGCAGTAATCGCGCCACAGGCCTTCGTGCTGCGATACTTCGTCGAGGCTGGTCAGGATCGCCTGCTCGTCATAAATCTCGGCGCCGATTTGGATCTGCGCCATGCACCCGAACCTCTGCTCGCCGCGCCTGAGAACAAGCGTTGGCAAGTCCTCTGGTCGAGCGAAGAAATGAAGTACGGAGGATCGGGATACATGAACCCCGATTCGGACCAGGGCTGGCGAATTCAGGGCGAGTCGGCGACCGTGCTTGCGCCGGCCACGACCGAAGGCAACTGAGAACAAGACCGACTTGGTCAAGACGCAAGACATCCCGATCCTGTACCGCCGCGGAAAGAACACACCTGATCGCCGCATTCTCGACAGCATCACGCGCGAGTTCTCGTGGGACGCTTCCCACAACGGGCACGATCAAGAACGCTGGGAGACGCTGCTCACACGCGAGTGGCTCGTCACCAATGGCCTTGGCGGTTATGCATCCGGCACGGTTAGCGGCGCACCCACCCGACGCTTCCATGGCGTTCTCATCGCCGCGCTTCCCAGTCCGCATGGAAGAACGATGATGCTGAACGATGTCTCCGAGCAGGTGCTTCTTCCAGGCGGTGAACTCATCGACCTCGGTGGTGAAGAAACATCAACCGGAGTTTCGAATTTCCGCGCGCTCTCGCATCTGCAGGCATTCCGGCTGGAAGCTGCACTGCCCGTTTGGATTTATCGCTTCAACTACGGAAAAAACGCGCTCGAAAAGCGTATTCATCTCGTTCATCGGCAGAACACAGCACACCTCACTTATCAGTGGCACGGCGCGGCAGGAGTAACCCTGCGCCTTCGTCCAGCGATGCATTTTCGTCCGCACGAGGGACAGCTCTCCGGTCTTGATCCGAAACGCTACACATGCGAAGTCAAAGAAGACTGGCTCGAGATCAGCAACCATTCCGAGTTGCCCATTCTGCGCATCGGCATTAATCGTGAGAACGCTGCCTTTCATCCAGACGAAAAAACGATTCCCGATCTGCGCTTTCGTGTGGAGGCGGATCGCGGCTACGACTACGAAGGCGATTTGTGGTCACCCGGATACTTCGAACTCCAGCTTGAGCCCGAAAAGCCCGTCAGTTTGATCGCATCAACCGAATACCAGCAGGCGATTGAAGCGCTTGATCCCAACGAGGCGTTCCATGCCGAAATGGAACGACGACGGCGGCTAATCAGCGTAGCCAACCCTGGCTTGCAGGATGCATTCGGTGGAGAACTCGTTCTCGCCGCCGATCAATTCCTGATCACACCCACAGGACGGGTTGCCGACACGGCGCGAGCGCTCGCTGCAGGCGACGAGATCCGCACCGTCATCGCCGGCTATCACTGGTTCACTGACTGGGGCCGCGACACCATGATCAGCCTCGAAGGGCTGACGCTCGCGACAGGTCGTCACGCCGAAGCTGGATACATCCTGCGCACGTTTGCTCATTACATACGCGACGGTCTAATTCCGAATATGTTTCCCGAGGGCAAGAACAGCGGCCTGTATCACACAGCGGACGCCACGCTGTGGTTCTTCCACGCGGTCCACAAATACGTGCAGTACACAGACGACCGCGCAACTCTTCGCCTACTTCTGCCGCAGCTCTGCGACATAGTCGATTGGCATGTGAACGGCACTCGGTTCGGTATCAAAGTCGATCCGAAAGACGGACTTCTCGCGCAAGGAGCCGACGGCTATCAGCTCACATGGATGGACGCCAAGGTCGGCGATTGGGTCGTAACTC
This sequence comes from Terriglobales bacterium, assembly GCA_035764005.1. NCBI lineage: Bacteria > Pseudomonadati > Acidobacteriota > Terriglobia > Terriglobales > Terriglobales bacterium. The sequence goes on along the minus strand of DASTZZ010000107.1, from coordinate 3,299 downwards.
CGCGTCGCGGCAAAGCCGTGGAGATCAATGCGCTTTGGTACAACGCGCTGCGGCTGCTGGAGGAATGGACGCGCGAAGAACGTAGTGAAGAGTCGGCACAGAAATTCTCGAGCTATGCCAATCGCGCTTTCGATTCATTCAACCAGCGCTTCTGGTACCAGGAAGGACGGTATCTGTATGACGTGGTGGACGGCGAAGATGGAAAAGCAGATCCGGCACTGCGTCCGAATCAACTGTTTGCGATCTCGCTGGAACATCCCGTTCTGGAACAGCGCTACTGGGCGCCAGTGCTCGATATTGTCGAGCGCAAGCTGCTGACGCCGGTTGGCCTGCGTTCACTGTCTCCCGATCATCCAGATTACAAGCCTCGCTACTTCGGCGACCTGCGTGCCCGTGATGCTGCGTACCATCAGGGCACAGTGTGGGCGTGGCTGATCGGGCCTTTCATCGACGCCTGGTTGAACCTGCACCCAGGAGCTTTCTCGCAGGCGAGAAAATTTCTTTCAGGATTCACAGATCATCTGAGTGAAGGCTGTATCGGCTCGGTGAGTGAAATCTTCGACGCCGATCCGCCATTCACGCCACGCGGCTGCATCGCACAAGCCTGGAGCGTCGCAGAACTGCTTCGATGCTGGGTAAAAACATCAGCGGCGGATTCGCCGGCGGCTCAGGAGCAGGATATTGAAAGTTCTACGAGCGATTTTGTTATCGGCTGAGCGGTTCGCGTGGAGATAACGGTCTTGCTGTAACCTGTAAGTCGCCTTACATCTATGGCTCTCGACGAATACAAACGCAAGCGCAGTTTCGATCGAACGCCCGAGCCTCCTCCTAAGCTCGATCCCAAAAAGGGTTTTCGATTCGTTGTTCAAAAGCATCGTGCTTCTCATCTGCACTATGACTTCCGCCTCGAAATGGAAGGAGTGCTGAAATCATGGGCAGTGCCAAAAGGGCCATCGCTCGATCCCATCGACAAACGCCTGGCCATGCAGGTGGAAGATCATCCGGTGTCTTACTTCCACTTTGAAGGCATCATTCCGCCCAACAACTACGGAGCGGGCACGGTAATGGTTTGGGACACAGGAACCTGGGAGCCGCTAAGAGAAGACTATTCGGACCATCCGGCCAACCGCAGCGAGCGCGAGAAACAGGCAGCAGCCATGCTGGCCAAGGGAGATCTCAAATTCCGCCTTCATGGGCAAAAACTCAAGGGCGACTTCGTGCTGGTGAAGATGCGTTCGCGGCGCGCAGGTTCAAAAGGCACCGAATGGCTTTTGATGAAGAAGCGTGACGGTAGCGCAGTCACCGGCTATGACATTGATAACTACGACTACTCCGTACTGACTCGCAAAAGCCTGGCTCAGATTGCCGGCGACGAAGGCGCCCGGGAGTGGCAGAGCAATCGTTCGGCATCATCGGGAAAGGCGACCGGCAAGAATGCCTGGCTTGCCGATTCCATCGCCCAGCACGATAGGCAGGCCCGCACCCAGCAAAAGAAAAAAGCAAGCGCGACTGCTTCAGCCGCAAGCGAAAAACCGGCAGGATCGAATCCCAAAAAGAAACCCTCGAATTCCAATTCGGCTTTGTCCAATCGCGGGCCCAAAAAAGCTGGCTCTCAAAGTGATGGTGCCTTTGGATTGGATAAGCTCAAAGGCGCGGTCAAAGCGCCGATGCCGTCGACGATTCGGCCGATGCTGGCAACGCTGGTTGATGACGCATTCGATGACGACGACTGGCTCTATGAAATCAAGTGGGATGGCTACCGCTCTGTGGTTTTCTTCGGCGAGGACGGCGAACGTTCGCTGCGAATGGTATCGCGCAACCAGAATGATCAGACGAACGAATTCCCAGAATTGCACGCGATAGCCGACAGCTTGCACTGCCGCTCGTGCATCGTGGATGGTGAGATCGTTGCCCTCGACGAAGATGGGCGAGCCTCGTTCAGCCTGATGCAGCAGCGCAGTGGACTATCTCTGGATGGCAAACGCCGATCGCCCGACCACAGCGTTTTCATCATGTATTACGCCTTCGATCTGCTCTACCTCGAGGGCTACTCGCTGCTGAACGTTGATCTGGAAGAAAGGAAAAAGCTCCTTGTCGCTGTAGTCCGGCCGAGCCAGGTTCTGAAGATATCCGATCATTTCGTCGCCAATGGACATGCTTTGCTCGATGCTGCGCGTCAGCAGAAGCTCGAAGGAATAGTCGCCAAACGGCGCAAGAGCTGTTATGTGCAGAAGCGCAGCAGCGAGTGGTTGAAGATCAAGATTACGCAACGGCAGGAGTGCGTGATCGGAGGCTACACCGATCCGCGCGGCAGTCGCGAGCATTTCGGGTCGCTGGTACTTGGACTGTATGACAAACAAGGCAACCTGGTGCCGGTCGGACAGGCTGGGAGCGGCTTTACTCATACGTCACATGCCGAAATGTGGAAGAAACTCCACAAGCTTGAGACGAAGCAGAATCCCTTCACGGGAAAGGTGGACAGCCCGCGCAAGGTGCATTTTGTTAAGCCGGAGCTGGTGGCTGAAATCAAGTTCACTGAATGGACGCACGAGACGGATATCGGCGGAATCAAGATGCGCGCACCAGTCTATGAAGGGTTGCGCGAGGACAAGAACCCGCGAGAGTGCGTCTTCGAATTCAAGCATCCGGTCCTCGAAGAAGTCAGCAAAGCAGAACGTGGCAAAGCATCGTAAGCCGCATTGCATCCCCAGTACATCTGTTTCCATAGAATTTCTACATGCCCGCTGAAGAAGTCGAAATCAAAGTCCGAATTGGTGATCTCGGCGACCTCTCCCGCAAGCTCACTGCGGCAGGATTCCATCTGGTCACGCCGCGCACTCACGAGATGAACACGCTTTACGACTTCAGCGATGGCCGACTGCGCACACGCGGAGAGGTGCTGCGCATCCGCAAATACGGCTCCAAGTGGACGTTAACTCACAAGAGCAAAGGCAATGCGGGCAAGCACAAATCGCGCGTCGAAACCGAAACGGAACTCGCGGATGGCGAAGCGCTGGCACATGTATTCGAAGCCATCGGCTTGGGTCCGTCTTTTCGCTATGAAAAGTACCGCGCTGAGTGGAGCGACGGGCAAGGCCATGTAGTAGTCGATGAAACACCCATCGGCAACATCGCTGAACTGGAAGGCTCGCCTGACTGGATCGATCACACAGCAGGAGTCCTGGCGATAGGGGAATCTGAGTACATCACCGCAAGCTACGCTCAGATGTTCAGTGAGTGGAAAACAAGAACCGGTAGCAAAGCTCGCGAGATGACGTGGGCCGAAACGGGAAGTCAGT
>DASTZZ010000106.1 GCA_035764005.1 Terriglobales bacterium | reverse complement strand
CCGAATGCCAGCACCGTCTGACCGGGACGTAGTTTGGTCGAGTCTCCCCACGGCACGCTCGGGAAGTTCGAGCCGTTGATTTTCAGTACGGCCAAATCCGTGAGCGGATCGTGGCCCACCAACTTCGCGGGCAGAACGCGACGATCGCTCATGGTTACGCGAATATCGGTGGCGCCATCGACTACGTGATTGTTGGTGACGATATAACCGTCGGGCGAGATGATCACGCCGCTGCCGAGTCCATGCTCAACGCGGTTTTGCGGCTGCATCGGATGACCGAAGAACTGGCTGAATCCCGGCGGCAAGCCCTCCGGCAGCCCGTCATCATTGTCGGAAGCGTCAACCTTCGTCTTCGCCGTAACCGTTACGTTCACGATCGCCGGGGTCACGCGTGCGGCCACCGCTTCGACAGCGTTGTCGAGGGCTACCAACGAACTGACGCTATTGTCGTCGAGCGCCGATGCTGCGGGAGCTGCGGTCGCGGCGCGCGCCTCCGCGGGTTTTAGTACTTCATAAGCTCCGAATGAGAATGTCATCGCCAAAGCCACGGCTGGCGCGATGAATCGCCGCCCTAGCTTCGACTTCCAACTTCCTATGTTCATTTGCTTCTCCTTCTAAATAACTAAATGTTTAGTTGATAAGGACAAAAATTTTTGACCTCAAATTACGTTTGCAACAAAGCCGTTCCGAATCGCGCCTGACGACCGATAGATCGTGAACTGCACAGTCGATGCAATCGTGCACGTTCCCGAATGCGCGCCACAGACAATCGTGGTGGAGAATGGCTGCAAAAGTTCTATTTCGGGAATCTGCGATGGATCGGGCTGAACCGTGTGGACGATCAATAGCCACGCAGTTTGTGAATGTGTTTGCTTATTGGCGGTCTTGAACGAGGTGTGAACCACTTTAGGCCTCGCCGCCACTGGTGCGTGTTGGGTGGAGCTGACTGCTTTCGCCTTTGTAAGTTTGAAATCCGATTGCTGTGCCCTGCTTCGGATCTTCATTATCGCCGGAACAACATTTGCATGTAGTTCGGTATCCGATGCAGACGTGAGCTGCATTCTCCCAACTGTCGGAGCAACTCTATCGCCGTTGTTGGCAGCCACCGAAGTGGACGGCAGCCCTTCCTGCAACACTACGAGCATGGGCAGGTGCGCCGATGCAGCGATCGCCAAAACACCGAAAATGCCGAGCGAAGCCACGGCAACGCCGGAAACGCGCCCGCGCGAGTTCTGGTCCAAAATGCGGCCGAGCCGGAGAGTCATCTGCCGGACTCGGCCGACGGCGGCGACGGCGAGAGCGACTCCGCGCCGCAACATACTCTTCTCCGCCAGCGAAACCAGGCACTCGGCATATGCCTGGGCGTCGTTGGTGACGGCGAGAACCATGTCATCGCACGCCATTTCTCGCTCCAGACACAGCCGCGAGTCGATCCACCAGACCGCTGGATGAAAGAAGAAGATGGCTCGCAGAACTTTTTGCAGAAGGTTCGTCCAGTCGTCCCAGCGGCGCAGATGACCGATTTCATGGAGCAGCACCGAGCAAAGCTTTTTCCCCGATAGCTCACTCAGCACCCACTCCGGCATCAGCACCGCGGGACGGATAAATCCGACTGCGGTAGGAGCGTTGATCTCATTGGAAACGCAAATGCGAACATTGCGCTGTGACTTGCAGCCTTCGAGCGCCGACTGAGCTTCCAGCGGAAGCTGAGAAAGATCGAGTTCAGTTGCGCGCCGCCGCAGACCGCGCAAGCGCAGCAGTCCTGCAGAGATTCTGATCATTCCGAAAAGGGAAATTAACGCCCATGCTGCCAAGCCATAGCCCACGAGATCAGCTGGAACGTCGACATGGAGGGCCGACGCTGCGCTCGATAATTGTGAACTCGCCGACGCGCCGATGAACGGGAGTACCAGTATTGCGAGCAGAGCCACCAGCCAGATCGCAAAGCGGGTTGCGGAATCGCGAAATATCTTCAGCCGGAACAGGAGCGAAATGAAGACTGCGACGAGCGTGCCTTCAACAACGCAGTTGATCAGCCGTTCACCAGCGATCATTGAGCCCGACTGCAGCAGAAGAATGCTCATTTGCGTTCACTCGCTTTCAAGATCTCGCGCAAACGGCTGATCTCTTCAGGATCAATCTTCTGTTCTTCAAGCAGATTCAACAGAAGCGATTGATGAGAGTTGCCGAAGAACCGGCTGACGACCTGGCGTACTGCCGATCGGCTGGCTTCGTTGCGAGCAACGATGGGCTCATAAATGTGAGCACGTCCTTCCTTCGCGTGGCGGACGTAGCCTTTGTTTTCAAGAATGCGGACGGTAGTCAGGACGGAGTTGTAGGCCAAATCAAGTTCTTCGGGAATCCCCTGAAGCACCTGCTGAACTGTGCAGGGACCTTTCTCCCACAAAACATTCATCACCCGAAGTTCGGCTTCTGTGAGCGTCTCTGACCTTCTCGGCGGCATTCGTCCTTGTTCCTCCATTATTGGACGCAGTAGGAACGAAAAGGTAACTAATTATTTAGGAGTTGACGAAACCATAGCAGCCAAGTAGGCGGATCGCGAGCTCAAGCTCGCGATTTTGCTTATGGGCACGGAGATAGCGCACCCGCAAAAGTCCCTTCTGCCGCCGCGTGCCGGCTGGGTACTGTGGTCGGATGGAACAGGAGTACGGCTAGTTGATCGCGCGGCTGATCTCTGCTGGCCAATACTGAGGATCGGGGAGGCTTCCTGTGGCATGTTCTTCGACAGCAGCCTCGGTATTATGCCCCTCGGGTCTTCGATACTCGTCCTTAAGCTGTTTTAGCAACTGCTGTCCCTCAGTCTGCTCGGATTGCTTGATCATCGGCTTGTCTCCGGGGAGAAAGATGCAAGTAGCCAATCTCCTGTACTCGGGAAATCGGCCCCAATCAAGCTGAGATGCAAGGAGACAGTTCGGAAAAGCGGTGCGAATCTGGTCTTTCTTGTGCATCGCTGTGGAAAAAAAGCCCGTTTAGACAGCTCCACAGGGGCAGGCGCGTTTTCCTCTCGTTCCACACCACAATTCGCCTTAGATGAGGATTACGACAATTTCCCGAACCCGATAAGGCAGGGTGCTAATGGCCCGAGTGTTACGAAATTCCTACCATTGGCCTGCTCGTCCCCCCACGAGCGAGAGGTTCAATGCGCGTTCTGTCAGTATTCAGCAAGGGAGTGCGGTTCATTGCTGCGCTCGCTTTATTAGCTTGCCTGTTTGGCTGCGGAGCCAGCTCGGGTGTTCCAAACACCAGTAGTTCATCAAATCCAGTATCGGATCCGACGCCGACACCAACCCCGACACCTACACCCACGCCAACCCCGACCCCGACGCCGACTCCGACTCCAACTCCGACCCCGACTCCCACTCCGACACCCACGACAGGTCCGGTGGTGCTGGTGCTGGAAGAGAACTATGGCTATAGCAGCGTGATTGGAAGCTCGGCGATGCCGTACTTGAACCAACTCGCGAATCAGTACGGACTCGCTACGCAGTATTACGCGGATACGCATCCGTCGATCGGTAACTACTTCATGTTCACGACCGGTTCGTTGCTCACGAATTTGACGGGAACGTCCGATCCGGATTCTTTCACGGGAACTGTCAATGCCGATAATCTCGTGCGTCACATGGTAGCGGCGGGCAAGACGTGGAAGTCGTATGCAGAAGATCTGCCGAACGTCGGCTATACCGGCGGCAATCAGGGCGCATACCTCGAGCGTCACAATCCTTTCTCTTATTTTTCAGACGTCCGCGGAACAGCGCAGGCGAACAACCTGGTTCCGTTCAGTCAGTTCGCGAATGATATGGGTGCCGGCAAACTTCCGGACTTCTCTTTTGTAGTTCCCAACGTGAATGACGACGCTCATGACGGCAGCCTCGCCCAGGCGGATGCATGGTTGAAACAGAACATTGCGCCCGTTCTTACCAGTTCACGGTTTCAGAACGGTGGAGTCTTGATCGTCGTCTTTGACGAAGCTGACGACACCGACTCCAGCCACGGCGGCGGACGCGTAGCCATGGTCGTGGCCGGACCAAGCGCAAAGACCGCTTTTCAGAGCTCGAACTTCTATCAGCACGAAAATCTGCTGAAGACGATCACAAATTACATGGGCATCGACGGAAATATCGGTGCTGCTGCAACTGCCAACCCCATGATCGAGTTCTTCAAGTAAGACTCTGAACGCGTGTTTCTATAACGGGCCAGAAACACAGGCCCCTGAACGGCAAGAAAGTGACAAGGGCCGCAGCAAATGCGGCACTTAAAGTTTGTCGGGCGGATGGATTTGAAGCGCCTGCATCAGTTTTGAAAGCGAGCGCCGCCGTTTTTAGCCGATTCCGGACGAGCACTGAGATCGCATTGAAATTGTCCGAACCGGCCGTAGCAGTTCATTCTATGCTGCAAGTGAGACCACTCGCACAGACCATATGTCCCGGCAACGATCATCAGGCACGCGGTAACAACCAGAAGCGCTCTCTTCGAACGGAATAGCCAGCTAGCCCCGGCGCTGACAGCCAAGATGATGACGGCGAGCTTCGTGAAATAGAACCACATGAAAAAGTCGAAGCGGTAGACGATGTCTCCGATTCTGAACGCCAAGTGTCTCATTTCAGAAACCTCCTCGCGTTTGTAGTTCCTTGTGCGGCGCAAGCATGACTCGCGCAAAGGTATGCCGCAAGTTACCGACGTTTTCGCCATCTGCCATTCACGGAAAGAACACGGGCGAAATGAAAAGGCCAGTCGTTGCGACTGGCCCTAAGCTTATGATTCCTTTGGTTGCGGGGGATGGATTTGAACCACCGACCTTTGGGTTATGAGCCCAACGAGCTACCAGGCTGCTCCACCCCGCAGATTCATATTACCAGCGGCGCAGAGATTTTCAAACCAATAGGCTGCGCTTTACTTCTCGTGCTTCTTCGCAAGCCGCCGGCTGTTTTCATCAAAGAGTTTTCCGGCTCCGAAAGTTCGGTTTCGAAGGCACTCGCTTAAGGTTCCATTCTGGCATCGGCCGAGTTGCCTGCAAGCATGCGAATCCGGTACAAACGAGGCTGCAGTTCCTCAGTTCTCATGAGTGAAACCATATCCCCATCATCTCGCCCAAGGCAGACTGTACTGCTCGCCGATGACGATCCCATTGTTCGGGAGGTTGTGCGCGCGAGGCTCTCTGCAGCTCATGATTTTCAAGTGATCGGGGAGGCCGAAGACGGTCGAGCGGCACTGGAACAGGTAGAGAGGTTGCGTCCGGATGTTCTGCTGCTCGATCTACTCATGCCTAATCTTCCCGGGATCGAGGCTTTGCAGGAACTGTCGTCTAAACGCAGTCATGGACATACCATCATCTTCAGCTCCGCCGCTGGCCCGCAGCAGATTGTGCAGGCGCTGCAGCTCGGCGCGCGGGGCATCCTCAGCAAAAATCACATTGCGAGCCTCGAGTCTGCTTTGCGAACGGTCCTCGCGGGCAAATATTGGGTTGAAGATCGCGAGGTCTCCGATGTGGGCACGCTCTTGCGTGAACTGTCGCAGACATTGGGTAGTGCTGAGCCGCGGCGAAATTTCGGCCTCACTCAACGGGAGATCGAGGTGATCGGGCTGGTCACTGAAGGATGCAGCAATCGCGAAGTGGCTTCGCGTCTGAGCATTACAGAAGACACCGTGAAGCGGCACCTGACCAATGTGTTCGATAAGGTCGGAATGTCCACGCGACTGGAATTGGCGCTCTTTGCGCTCAAGAACAAACTGGTCGCCGGCCAGGCAGGCGGCCTTTAAAGAGCTTCCGTTATTGCAAAAACCTCCGTGCGATCTCCCAAACTCGCACTTCGGCGGATCGAATCCGACTGGTTCTCGGCATCTTTTCGGCTCAATAGGGCTCCGGTTTCGCAATACAATCGGAAGCACCGTGCCGATGAAGCGCACCGTCGAGAAGACGGTTCTTACGGGATTTGTGATTGTGCTGGCCCTACTCGGCATCGTGGGAGTCGTCTCGCAGCGCACGATTCACGGCCTCATCGATGACAGCCAGTGGGTAAACCACACGCACGAAGTGTTGGAACTCCTGCAGCATGTGTCCTTTCAGATTACCCAGGCAGAAGCGTCAGTTCGCGGATTTGTTATCACTGCGAACTCCCGTTTTGAGTCGCAGTACCTGCTCGATCGCAGCGGTCTTGAGCCTCTGTTATCGGAGCTGAAGATTAAGATCTCCGACAATCCTGCAGAGCAGGCCAAGCTGCTGCAACTCGAAGCCGTTGTTGGCGAACGGTTCTCGATTCTCGATGATGCAATCCAAAGGCGCAAAACCGGCGGCTTGCCCGCAGTGCTTGCACTATCGAAGAGTAACCGTGGACTGATATTGAGCGCCCAGATCACGAATGTGATCGGCGAGATGCGCAACGAGGAGAACCGGCTTTTGGCAGAACGCAATCGGCGGGAGCGTGAAAGCTCGCGTCGCGCATTCCTTGTAGTGCTCTTCGCCATCATGCTGGCAATGACTGCCGTACTCGCTTCGGTCTTTTTGGCGTTTCGGGATCTCACGCGCCGGCGGGAAGTCGATCGTCTCAAGTCGGAATTCGTTTCGGTGGTTAGCCATGAGCTGCGTACGCCGCTCACGTCGATTCACGGTTCGCTCGGTTTGCTCTCTTCAGGTCTGCTTGAGAGTGAAAAAGGGAAGCGGATGCTGGAGATTGCCGTAAACAACACTGATCGGCTCATCCGACTGCTCAATGACATTCTTGATATCGAGAAGCTTGAATCGGGCAGTGTCCAGATGAATCGCACAGTCTGCGGGGCCGGCGATCTAATTCGTCGTTCGGTCGAAGTGATGAAGCCTATGGCCGATGAGCACAAGGTCACGATCCGTGTGTCGGAAGTACAAGCAACCATCGACGCCGATTGCGACCGCATCCTGCAGTGCTTGACCAATCTCCTGAGCAACGCAATCAAATTTTCCCATCCGGGGGGAAGTCAGGTCTCGATCAAAGCGGCGGTCGGAGTGGATGATGTCCAATTCGAGGTGACAGATCACGGCCGCGGTATTCCCGCCGACAAACGCGAGAGCATCTTCGAGCGCTTTCATCAGGTGGATGCATCGGATTCTCGCCGCAAAGGCGGTACCGGTTTGGGACTCGCTATTACCCGCAGCATCGTTCTCCAACATGGCGGACGTATCTGGGTGACAAGCGAATTGGGCAAAGGTAGTTCGTTCTTCTTTACGATTCCGCTGGCAAACGTGCGGCAGAATGACAGTGATGAGCCCAAAGCGTCTTTGATAGGGATGTCGAAGGGCCAAAATGGGAACTCCCTTTAAACACATTTTGCTGATCGACGACGAAGATGATATTCGCGAAGTCGCCGCCATGAGTCTGGAGACCGTCGCCGGATGGCGGGTAACCTGCGCCAGCTCCGGCGCGGAAGGAGTGAAACTAGCGGAGCACGCCAGGCCCGACGCGATTCTGCTCGATGTCATGATGCCGGACCAGGATGGAGCTCAAATTTTGCGGCTGCTTCGGCAGAACGAGAGCACGAAAAGCATCCCCGTGGTTTTTCTTACCGCCAAAGTGCAGGCGATCGAGCGTCAGCGGCTGAAAGAGATTGGTGCGTCCGGTACGCTGGCCAAACCCTTCGATCCCATGAAACTCGCCGATCAGATTGCACAGACGCTGGGATGGTGAGTGGCACATGAGTTCATCAGAAGTCGCCAAGAAACTCAATGCGCTCTGGCAAACATACCTGCCAACAATGGTGCTCCGCCTGGCCGCGATTCAACTGGCACTCGAGACTCTTGAGGCTGGGCACCTCGACCGCGAGTTAGCGCGCGTCGCCGCCCTGGAAGCTCATAAGCTTGCGGGCTCGCTCGGGACATTTGGGCTTGCCTCCAGCTCAGGAATGTCGTCCCAAATTGAACATCTTCTATCGCAACCGGACTCTGCGCAGAATATGGCCCCTGAGCTGAGAAAGCTGTTCGATTCCGTCAAGCGCGACATCGAAGCCAGGTAAGAGTCGTTTCCAGATCCTCAGACGGCTCTGCGGCTCCAAGCGTAAACCACTTTGGGAAATCTGCGCATTGAAGCAGCGGATGGACGAAACGAGTCGCTGGTATAGAAAATCGATTTACTGCTTGGGTTCAGCCCTACCGTCCAACCTTCAGTATTCCAACCTTCAGTATTCAGGGAATAAGCATTTTTTTATTGGTGAAACATTCGAGTATGTGAGAGCGTATAACACAACATTTCGATTCGCGCGTCGAGCACGAACCATGGCGAAGTCCAAAACAGGCGGTATTCCTAAAAACCGCAGCATCAGCCTCAAGGCTCTGGCCGAGCACTTACAGCTGTCTCCTACCACGGTTTCGCTGGTAATCAACCGTTCGAAGGGAGCTTCAGCCATTCCCGAGGAGACGCAGCGGCGAATCTTCGAAGCGGCGAAGAAGCTGAATTATCGCCCCAACTTCTACGCCCGTTCGCTGCGCACGCAGCGTTCGTTCATGATCGGTGTGCTGCATCCGGATCTATCGGATTACGTAGCGCTGCTTACGAACGGTATTGAAGATCACCTCATGCGCGAAGGCTATTTCTACTTCGCTGCCGGGCATCGCAACAATCCAGAGCTGATCGAAGAATATCCGATGATCATGATGGATCGCGCCGTCGAAGGGATCATCGTGATCGATACGCCTGTGAATCACTCCTTCCCGTTTCCGGTGATCGCCATTTCCGGGCACCGCAGCATTTCTGGCGTGACCAACGTAGTACTCGACCACAAACGGGCTGCCGAGTTGGCTTTAGGCCATCTAGTGCAATTGGGACACCGCAGCATTGCCTTCATGAAGGGTCCGAGAGTGAGTTCGGATAGCGAAGTCCGCTGGCAAAGCATCTGCGAAGTGGCAAAGGGCATGGGTCTGGAGATGAAGCCGGAACTGTGCGTAGAAATGGAGTTCAGCACCCCGTTTCCCGATATGGGATATCCGGTGATTCAGAAGCTGTTAGCCCAAGGCGGGCGCTTTACCGCGTTGTTTGCTTTTAATGACGTGTCTGCAATCGGGGCCATCCGCGCTCTGCGCGATGCCGGCATGGAAGTGCCGGACGACGTAGCTGTCGTTGGCTTCGACGATATTCCGAGCGCGGCCTACAACACACCCAGCCTGACTACGATTCGCCAGCCGCTTCGTCGCATGGGAGAAATTGCCGCTCAGACTTTGCTCGAGCGGCTCCGCGAAAAAGGCGCAGCTCCACGCGAAGTAGCCGTGGAACCGGAGCTTGTGATTCGCGAATCAACGACTACTCGCTTAAAGCCGGCAAATTTGCAGCGAGAAACAGAAGTTACAGCGAAATAGCCAGGGAGCCGATCCCGGCCGTTCGCTACCGCCATTGGTTGTTCCAAAGAAGATATTTTTTCTGTCAGCGAATTCGAATCAGTGATTACAAGGAATGCGCACCAAGCCCTTCCGCTGTTCTCCTCCGGAACTTCCCGCCATCTAAGGTGTTAAGAAGTTCAGACGCCACCCAACAATCGTGAGTATTCGGGAGGAGCAATGAAACTGATTCGTACTTTGATGTTAGGAGCGGCTCTGCTGACGACCTCAGCGTGGGCCTTCGGCCAAGGCTACTATCAGCCGGTTCAGGGCCATGACCGCGACGATCGCGCGGCTTACCGGCAGGGATACCAGCAAGGGCAGATTGACGCGCGCAGCCATCGCGGATTTCATCCCGATGCGAATCGTTATCGGGAAGGCGACGATCGCCGTGCATTTCGTGATGGCTACGAGGTCGGATACCGCAGTGGCGGGGGACGTGATTGGGATCGTGACCGCGATCGCAATCGCAACAGCGTCTACAACAATGGCGGCTACAACAACGGCGGATACTACCCCGGTCGCGGCTATGGCAACATGAACTCCATCGCGCAGCAGAACGGCTATCGCGATGGCATGAATGATGGCCGCAAAGATCGCATGACTGGCCACAGCTTCCGTCCTACGCAGGACGATAACTACAAGAACGCTCCTGGCTACAGCTCAAATATGGGCGATCGCCAGCAATACAAAAACATCTACCGCCAGGGATATCAGCAGGGGTATCAGATCGGGTACAACGGGCGTTAACTCAACATTCTTCTGAATTGGAGCCGGCAAACTGATTGCCGGCTCTTTTTTGTCTGTACCGCCTCCAGAAAAGCATGACTCAAACAATTAGAATTTTGAGCCATGCTCCAGAAATATCGAGTTGTTCTTCTTCTCGCTGCTTTTGTTCCCTCGATCGCGAATGCTGAACCAGTAACTTTCAAGCGCGCCATTGAGCTTGCTATTCGCAACAGCACGGCGGTGAACGCCGCAGATGTCGATGTGAATCGATTGCAAGCGACATACCAAGAGGCGCGTGATCAGTACATCCCCCAGGTCTATTTCGGTTCTGGACTCGCGTACTCGTTCGGTTTTCCGTTGGGCGAGCCGTCGTTGTTCAAGGTGAGTTCGACCAGCCTGCTGCTCAACGAGGCGCAACGCGAGTTCATCAAGGCCGCGCGCAGCGACGTTCGTGCCGCGACTTTAAACAAGCAAGAAAAGAAGGGTCAGATAATTCTCGAAACAGCGCTTTCATATTCAGAGTTGGATAAGAATGAGGCATCGATCAATGTGCTGCGCCAGCAGGAAGATGCCGCGCTGAAGTTCGAAGACATTGAGCACCAGCGCATTCAGGCTGGCGTCGACGCGCCCATCGAACTCACCAAGGCAAAACTGAACACGGCGCGCATTCGGCTAAAGATCGCGGAACTGGTCGCGGGAGCGGACACGCTGCGCATGCGTCTCTCTCAGCTCACCGGTTTGCCCGCAAAGGAATTTGAAACCGTCGCCGAGTCTATTCCGCGCCTGCCGGAAGTCTCGCAAGGCGAAGACCTGGCAACACGTGCCGTGAACTTCAGCCCTGCCGTAGCGAGTGCGAAAGAACTGGCTTCGGCGAAGCTGTTCCAGGCTCGCGGAGAGCACAAGCAGCTTTATCCAGCCGTCGATCTCGTTGGACAGTACGCGCGATTCACCAAATACAACAACTACGACCAGTACTACAAAACCTTCCGTCGAAATAACGGAGCGATTGGCATTGAAATCCGCTTCCCATTTCTCAACAAAGGGCAGAAAGACCATAGCGAGGCCGCCTATGCTGATGCTCTGCGTGCGCGCAAGGACGTCGACGCAGCGAAGGAGCAGGTTTCAACCGAGACTCTGAAGCTCCAACGCAGTGTTGCTCAGCTCAGCGCAGCGCGTGAGGTCGCCAAACTTGAATACCAGCTCGCCCAAAATAACACCGAGGCGATGCAGGCGAAGGTCGACGCCGGACAGGCAACACTACGCGATCAGCAACAAGCGCAGCTCGACGAGAACGACAAGTATTCAACTCTGCTCGACGCCACCTACGAACTCGAGAAAGCGCAGATGCAGTTGCTGAAGCAGACGGGGGATTTGGAGAAGTGGGCATTGTCGACGAGGTAGCCGTAGGCTATAGGCGATAAGCAATAAGCAATAGGCAATAGGCGATAAGCGGTAGGCGAATCGAATACTGATCAGTGCATCAAGGCTGGTACTTGGAGAACTTGGGATCGAGCAAGATGCTTTGTACGTGAAAGATTTCGGCGTCTGGAAGTCTGGCAGAAATCGCACAGGCTGAGTCTTGCTGTCTATCGTGCTACCACAAGCTTTCCGAATGAGGAGAAGTTTGGTCTCACAAGCCAAGTACGACGGTGTTGCGTGTCGATTGAAGCCAATATCGCTGAAGGTTGCGGCCGATCGGGAGATCTGGATTTGCGCCGCTTTCTTTATATCGCGCTAGGATCGGCGTCAGAACTCGATTGCGAACTGCTCTTGGCTCGTGATCTTGGCTTCCTTGCGCGCGACGCTTATGAGAAGTTGTTCATCGAGCTGAGATCGATTAAGGCGATGCTTTCAACACTAATTCGAAAGATCGGAGCGGATAACCCGCAATAGGTGTCGCCTTGCGGCTTCTTCGTGTCGCCTATCGCCTATTGCTTATTGCCTACTGCCCCTTGCCCACCGCCCCGACCAAAGTCGTAGATTTCCAAGCAGTTACGCAGGCAACATTTTCTTACCCAAACGGACTAAGAGTCCCGTTCCGGATGTTATATTTGACGCTTATACGCATGCCATTGAAAACCCTGTTCCTGAACCCTCCCTCGTTCGAGAACTTTGACGGCGGCGCTAGTTCGCGCTGGCCGGCCACTCGAGAGATCGAATCGTACTGGTACCCGGTTTGGTTGGCTTATCCGGCAGGCATGCTGGAAGGCTCGCGCCTGCTCGACGCTCCGCCTCACCACGTCTCCTCCGACGAGACCATCGAAATTGGCAAGCAGTACGAATTCCTGGTGTTGTTCACCAGCACCCCGGGATGGCAGGGAGATCAGAGACTCGCCTATGCAATGAAGGCGGCGAATCCGAAGCTGAAGATCGCCTTCGTTGGTCCGCCGGTGACGACCGCGCCGGACAAAGCTCTCACTGAATGCGACGCCATCGACTTTGTCTGCCGCCGCGAATTCGATTATTCGGTGGTTGAGTACGCGCAAGGTAAGCCGCTCGACGAGATTCTTGGCATCTCCTATCGCAAAAACGGACGCGTCGTACACAATCCCGACCGTCCGCAGATTCAGGATCTCGATGCGCTGCCGGACGTCACCGACGTTTATAAGCGCGACTTGGACGTCACGCGCTACAACGTACCGTTCCTGCTTCACCCGTTCGTGTCGCTGTATTCGACGCGCGGCTGCCCCGCGCAGTGCACGTTCTGCTTGTGGCCGCAGACGCTCAGTGGACACGCTTGGCGTAAGCGCTCGAGCGATGCAGTTGCACGCGAGATGGCCAAAGCAAAAGAGTATTGGCCGAACGTCAAGGAGTACTTCTTCGACGACGACACCTTCAACATTCAGAAGGCGCGCACAGTCGAACTCTGCGAGAAGCTCAAGCCGCTGAAGCTCACGTGGTCGTGCACTTCGCGCGTGACGACCGACTACGAAACTCTCAAGGCTATGCGTGACGCCGGCTGCCGCTTGTTGATCGTCGGCTACGAATCAGGCGATGCGCAGATTCTGAAGAACATCAAGAAAGGCGCGACGGTCGAACGTGCGCGCGACTTCACCCGCGATTGTCACAAGCTGGGACTCGTCATCCACGCGGACTTCATTTTGGGACTGCCAGGCGAGACGCGGGAGACAATTCGCAATACCATCAATTTCGCCAAGTCGCTCGACTGCGAGACCATTCAGGTTTCTGTTGCTCACGCTTATCCCGGAACCGAGTTCCACGATTACGCCGAGAAGAACGGTTTCATCATCAACACCCAATCGATGGTCGACTCCGGCGGACACCAGATGGCCCACATCGAGTATCCTGGCCTGCCGCGCGACTATGTGATGGAGATGGTCCACCGCTTCTACGACGAGTACTACTTCCGTCCAAAGCAGGTGTATCGCATCGTCCGCAAAGCCATCTTCAATAACGACGAACGCAAGCGCCTGTACAAAGAAGCCAAGTCATTCCTGAAGCTGCGTGCAGCGCGTAATCGCTACGTTGAAGAAGCGCGCAAAGCACCGCGTCCGGCGGCGATTGCTCCGGAATCACGCATAGAAGAACCAGTGGAAGTGGGGACGGAGTAAAAGCAGGGATTAGGTTACAGGGAACAGGGAACAGGATGCCTCGACTTTACCTCGGTCCCCGCGGATTCAATCGCTGATTACAAGCGATTGGTAATTGTTTTTCCTGTAACCTCTCCCCTGTTCCCTGTAACCTAGCTCACGCCGCCAGCAACTTCTCCAAATCCCCCGCCGTCCCCGGAATCACTTGTTCGTACGTGCACTGACTCGGCTTCTTATCAGGGCGCCAGCGGAGGAACTTGCAGCCATGGCGGAAGCGTCCGCCGGAGAAGTGATCGTATTGCACTTCGCAGACGAGCTTGTTCCGAAGTGGAACCCATTCGGTTGAGCGTTCATTTGACCAGCGGCTGGGACCTCCCGGAGCATTGCCGCTGAAGCCGAGTGCTTTGTCATCGGCAATAAATGGTTCGAGCGTTTTCAGCAGCTTTGGTCGATCTTCCGCTTTGAAGCTTGACGTGAAGCCGACGTGATTCAGCTTGTCCTGCTCGTCATAGAGTCCGAGCAGCAGCGATCCCACGAACTTGCCTTTGGTGGCATAACGAAAGCCACCGACCACGCAATCTGCCGTTCGCAGCCGCTTTATCTTCACCATCCCATTGCGGTCGCCTGAGTGATATGGCTCGTCGATCCGCTTCGCAACCACCCCATCGAAGCCCACAGTGGCGAGATTGCCCATCCAGCGATCAGCAGTCGCGAAGGTGCGCGTAGCAGGCGAGAGTCTTACTCCAACTCCCTTCGGAACTTCCCTGAAAAACTCTTCCAGCGCCTCGCGCCGGTGCTCGAGGGATTGATCAGTCAGCAGCTTGCCTTTGGCGTCGACCAGCAGATCGAAGCAGAGAAACGTAACCGGAGTTTCGCGCGCGAGGCGTCGAATGCGGCTTTCGGCGGGATGAATGCGCTGGAGGAGAGCATTGAAGTCGAGGTGGCCGCCGCTGAGGATCACGATCTCGCCATCGAGCACGAATTGCTTTTGCGGCAGCTTCTGCAGCGCTTCGATCAATTCGGGAAAGTAGCGGCCGAGAGGCTGTCCGGCTTTCGATTGCAGGAGAACTTCGTTGCCTTTGCGGAAAGCAAGACCGCGAAATCCGTCCCATTTTGGTTCGTAGAGCCAGTCTCCCGATTCGGGAAGGCGTGCAGCGTTGCGCGCCTCCATCGGAGGGAATGGAGGCTCGATAGGTAAGCCGATGTCGGGGAACTGCGCCTGGAGTTCTTCAGCAGGAACAGCTCCAGCGAGAGGTTCTCGATGACTTTTTCTTGCTGCCATAGTTACGCTCGGTCTACCTCGACCTCGAGCGACGGGACATTGCGTCGAATAGCGCGACGACTACGAACGCGGTCAGAAAGCTCATCATGGCGGAGCATGCAATCATCAGCAGAACGGTTTTGGAGTCGAATAAGACAGAACTCCTGGAGACTGTGATCACCAATCCGACAATATTCAACGCAAATAGCAGCAGTGCAAATGCCCAGTGCCGCCGGTCAATAGAGAAATTCACAGGATGATTGTAGCTGTCCAGATCGCAAGCTCATCCTCGGAGGCGAACTGAAATAGCAGTTCCCTCGTCGCCGTCCACACTCACGCAGCCTCAGGCTCCTTCTCGTCCGTCTGATCTTGAGAATGACTTTGAGGCGGCAAGATGTAAACCTCTCCTCCGCGAATCTGAGTTTCGTAAACGTCAATCTTGCTCTTCGCCGGACCTGCGACAACGCGTCCGGTGTGTACGTCAAACTGGGAGCCGTGCCATGGGCACTGGACGGTGCAACCGACGAGAGCACCGTCTGACAGCGGTCCGCCTTTGTGCGTGCAGTGATCACTGAACGCGATCATGCCTTGCGGGCAGCGTCCGACGACCACGCGTTCGTTGCCAACGCGTACCAGCATCATCTGGCCTTCGCTGAGCTCGCTCTGATTGCATGCGGGACGATCCCAGCTCTCCAGCCGCCGCTCTTTGAATCTGCCGGCATTCGCGTAGCGATGATCGACTCCAATCTGATTGCGATAGGCGAGCGTGCCGCCGAGCCATCCGCTTATTCCGAGTACGACGATGCAGGCGGTCATGAGGCCCAGTTCGAATCCTCCGGGCTCAGCGATCGCACTGTACCGGCGGACCGCAATCACGATGAATCCGATTAGGACGAGCAGGTTCAGGCCGGCATGAAGCAGACCGCGTCTTTTTCCGCTGGAGCGTGGAGGCACAACCGTGAACCAGTCGATAGCGCCCGGTATAGCGGCGCAGAACCCGCCAATGATGCCGAGGATGGCGGAGTAGTAACTTGCAGCCCAGAGCAGCTCATTGTTTGTGGCTTTGCCAATCAGATCGAAGATCCAACTGCCGACAAATAGCCCTAAGGGCAGCACGATCAGCATGGGATGGATAGGATGAGACTTAATCTGCGCGCGCGATTGCATGGCGATCACCTCGGCCCGATTCGGCCTACATAGACTGTTGCAAGTTGCGGAATTATGGATGGCCGAAAAAGCGGCTGTCGGCCATCGGCTCTCAGCTTTCGGCCAGCGACGTGCTGGTTTCCCCATCCAGAACGGGAATCAGTACTAACCACGCTCTTACGTTCTCTTGTGACCAGAAGGGTTGTTGGCCGAATGCCGACAGCCAAAAGCCGAGAGCCGCATTTCTGTACACTGCTGAGGACTCACTTGAACTCCCGCATGACCGAATCCTGGCTGTTCTGGGTTGGCTTCAACCTCTTTGTGCTCGCGATGCTGGCGCTCGATATTGGCCTGCATCGGCGGCGCCCGACAATGACCTTCCGGCAGGCGGTCGGCTGGACCATTTTTTGGGTGCTGCTGGCGGCGGCTTTCGCTGGCTTGGTGTACCTGTGGCATGGGCATGGGGCCATGCTCCAGTTCATCACCGGATACGTTGTCGAAGAGTCTCTGAGCGTCGACAACCTCTTCGTGTTCCTGATCCTTTTCCGCTACTTCCGGGTGCCTAGCGACTCTCAGCACAAAGTCCTGATCTGGGGAGTGCTGGGTGCGCTGATAATGCGTTTAGTCTTTATTCTGATCGGCGTTTCTCTGCTCCAGCGCTTTGAGTTCATCATCTATGTTTTCGGCGCGATTCTGATTTACAGCGGCATCGGTCTGCTCCGGAGCAGCGAGCCGGATGTCGATCCGGAAAAGAACCTGGTGCTCCGGATTTTCCGGCGCTTCTTTCCGATTACGGAGAACTTTGAAGGCAAGAATTTCTTCGTCAAGCGCGACGGAAGCTGGATCGCTACCCCGCTGTTTCTTTCCCTGCTGGTAGTCGAAACCACCGACCTGATCTTCGCCGTGGATTCCATTCCAGCAATCCTCGCAATCAGCCGCGATGCATTCATCGTTTACACCTCAAACGTGTTTGCCGTGTTGGGATTGCGGTCGCTGTACTTCGCTCTGGAGCATTTCTTCGGAATGTTCCGCTTCCTGCATTATGGGCTCTCGGTAATCCTGATGCTGATCGGTGTGAAGATGCTGATCTCGCATTTCTACGAGGCGCCGCTTGGGATTACGCTCGGCGTGGTCATCGGAATTCTGGCCTTGTCAGTGGGCGCTTCGCTGATCTGGCCTGAGCCGGAGGCTGCGGAAGAGTGAAATATTCCATTATCAGACTAGGTGTGGTTGCAACTTGAATCCAAGACCATGTGCCGAGTTCCGAAGGCGAGCATCGAGACTTAAAAGCTCAAGGTGAGGAATGATCGTGCGTGCAACCAACGCTGACGCGAGGTGTATCGCATCCAGTGATCTGACAGGTTCGTTCGGAAAGGGACGCCGAACTCTCTCGACGATCTCTGCGCCAATGGGGAAAACGTTCCAGTTATGTGCAGACGCCGAGAGCTGCCTCTGTCGGTCTGCGGCTTCGGTTTCGGTGATTCTACCGAGACTGGTTGCCCGAATCAGAACTCGTCCGCACTCAATCAGGGTTAAGTCGGAGCAACTCACGATTTCCGCAGAGGCAAGCAGTTGCTGCGTTTCAGCAGCGCGTGCCGCCTCGAATAACCACGCGAGCACGGCACTTGATTCGGCGTAGAGATTCACCGCTCCCCACGTTCTTCATTAAGAAGCTCTGCGATTTCTTCTGCGCTCATGAGTGCGGGCATGCGGGGATAGGCCGACGGATCGTTTTTTCCTCCGAGACGGACCAAGCCCTTCCTCGCCATCTCCAGGAGCCCAGGAGGCAGGGAAGAATCCTCCTCTCTCCGACCTGGAGGGTTTATTTCTGCTACAACTTCGCCCCGATCAGTAACGAGAATGGTTTCTCCCGCACGCACCTGGCGAACGTAGTCGCTGAGCTGATTTTTCAATTCACGGATGCCGACCGTTCGCACGGAAATCAATGTAGCTACTTGAGGCTACATTGTCAATTGCTTTCTTTAAATCTGCGGTGCTGAAGCCCCTGCGGCGAGTTCGCGGAGGGAATCAAAGATCTCTGTACGGCAGGCTGAGGTCGGCGCAATCGAGTCCAGCGTCATGGTGGCGGTGAAATGCGGAGATTTCTGGCTGAAGGCGATGCTTAGGAACTGACGGTCGGGATGACTCAGCAGGCTGGTAATCACCGACGTAATCTCGCGCTGCCAGTCCTTACGCGTGGTCAAGATAAATGGCGTGGTCTGCTCGAAGTCCCAGCCGGGAGCATCAGGCGGCAAATCTTTGCGGGTTCGAGCGAAGAGCCTGTAGCTCTGCAGTTCAAGCGTGAATGGCGGAGCCCAGTCGAGGTCGGCCTCGAACATCAGCGTTTCCTGGGATTTCTTGATTTTGTTGACCAGCCAGTTCAGGGGAAGCTCTTTCGGAATCAGATTTACGCGTAAGCTCGCGTTGTGAAACGCGTTGGCGCGTAGCTTCACGGGGATGTGGAAGCTCGAAGCGCCATTCCACCTCACGCCTGCAACGTGGCCGTGGCCGCAGAGCAGGTCCTCGATCCATCCCAGCACTTCAAAGGCGCGCTTTCGTGACTTGCGGGCGTAGTACACATGCCACGCGAGCAGTGCAGCGACAGCGATCGCTAAAGAAAGAAGAGCCGGGCCGAACATTACCCCATGATAGATGCCCTTAGACGCATTGTAGATGTGCGTTAACTTGCTGGCCATTGGTCACTGGCAACTACAGCATGAGCGCTTCGAAAGCTGCGCGATACGGTTCCGGAAGCGTTCGCTTTTCCATTCTCGAGTTTACGACCAGATGAGTGGTTTCGCCCTCGGCCAGAACCGTCTCGTCATGCTGGCGCACTATGGCATAGCCGAAATGAATTAGCGATCCGCGGAAATTGCGCAGCTCGGTTCTGATGATGATCTCTTCGTCGTAATACGCCGGAGATTTGTAGCGGCAGCGCGCATCAACAACGGGCAGATGGCAATCGGCTTCGAGTTCCATCTGCCTGTAGTCGAATCCGAGGCTGCGCATCAGCTCCACGCGCCCGACTTCCATCCAGATGAAGAAGTTCGCGTGGTAAACAACGCCCATCTTGTCGGTCTCGGCGTAGCGGACGCGAACGCGAACTTCATGAACTTTGGGCGAAGCCGGATGCGTCAATGCCCGCTCCACTGCGGTTTGCGTTTTTCCAGGAATGCGGTGATGCCTTCGCGAAAGTCGTGCGTCTGGCGGATGCGCGCGTTTTCCTCGATCGAAGCTTCAATCCGGCGGTCAAGCTCTTCATTCACGTTTTGCGACAGGAGCTGCTTGGTCGCGCGCAGCGATGCGGCGCTGTTCTCCATCAGCGTGTGCGCGAGCTCATGCGCGCGAGCGAGCAGATGAGCAGGGTCAACGATCTCATTCACGAGCCCGAGGCGCAGCGCTTCTTCTGCTCCGAAGATTCTTCCGGTCAGCAGCAGATCGCGTGCGTGTTTCTCACCAACTTGCCGCACTAGAAAATTAGAAACGATGGCGGGAACGAATCCGATTCGAACTTCGGTGTATCCGAACTTTGCTTCCGCAGTGGCGAGCGTGAAGTCGCAAATGGTGGCGATTCCCGTACCGCCGGCAATCGCCGCGCCGTTCACCGCGGCAATCGTCGGTTTCGGAAAATCGTAGATCGATCGAAAAAGCCGAGCCATGGTGCGCGAATCTTCCACGTTCTGCTCGTGCGTCCGCCCCACCAGTGCTTTGAGGTTCTCGAGGTCCATTCCGGAACAGAAGGCTTTGCCTGCACCGGTGATGATCAGCACCTGCAAACTCGAGCCGCGCACATGATCGAGCGCCTGCTGGAGATCGGCGATCAATTCGTAGCTGACGGCATTGCGTTTGTCTGGCCGATTTAGTGTGAGCAGAGCAATCCGATCGCTCTCGTGCAAAGTGATGGTCTGAAAGTTCATTGAAGTTGCGATGAGGCCGAACCCATGGCGATCAATTGTGACATCTTCAAAACATTATCGAGTGGCTTCCGAATCGGAACTTCGGCTCCCAACTCTTTCAAGGCTTCGATCACCGCTTCAGTCGGGATGTTTCCCACGAGCTCGTCCTGGGCAAAGGGACATCCACCGAGGCCCCCGACCGCCGAATCGAAACGACGGCATCCGGCATTGTACGCGGCCTTGATTTTCTCCTTCGCGTCGCCAGGACGGCTGTGCAGATGTGTTCCGATTTCGAGGTGACCGAATCGATTGATGATTGGGCCAATAAGGTCAGCAATCTGCTGGGGAGAGGCGAGGCCCACCGTGTCTGCTAATGAGATCTGTTCGATTTGCATGTCGGCCAACAGATCCACTGCCTCGATCACTTCCTGCACGTTCCACAGATCGCCGTAGGGGTTGCCGAAAGCCATAGAGATGTACACGACGATTCCCAATCCGGCATCCCGGGCTTTTTGTTCAATCGCTTCGAGAACGTCGATGGATTCATCGAGCGTTTGATTCTGATTATTCTTGAGGAACGTCGGCGATACTGAATACGGAAACCCCAGCGTGCGCACAGCATCGGTGGCAATTGCCCGCTCCGCACCTTTTTCGTTCACTACGATTCCGATGATCTCGACATCATCGGGAGGATCGAGCTCTTTCAGCACCTGCTCCGAATCCGCCATCTGCGGAACAGCTTTGGGCGAGACGAACGAGACAGCGTCGATGTGTTTGAATCCTGCTCCAATCAGTGCGCGCAGATACTGCGCTTTCGTGTCTGCAGGAATCTGGTGCTTAAGACCTTGCCATGCATCACGCGGACATTCGATGAGTTTGACTTCCATTTTCACCACGGAGCCACGGAGTACACGGAGTTTCCTTTTGTCATTCCGAACCGCATGATTCTGGCGGTGAGGAATCCCTACGAACTGCTACAGACGGTTGGGTCAACACACTCGTCCCCGTGACGATTCTGAATTTTTCCACAAACAACCACATGAACGCTTCGGGATCAGCATAGAAGACGATAGCGATTCCTCACCGCCAAGAGCAGGCGGTTCGGAATGACAAAACGCGAGGTCCGTCTCGTAATCACGTTTGCAAGACTCCCACACTGAACTTCGGGATATCGGGATTCAAGGACGCCGCTTCCAGTGCAGTAATCAAAACATCGCGTGTTTTCAATGGATCGATGATGCTATCGATCCATAGTCGGGCGGCGCCGTAACGAGGATCCATTTGCTCGTCGTAAGTCTTCTTCACCGATTCGTACAGCTCTTTCTTTTCGGACTCGCTCAGCTTTTTGCCGCCGCGTTCGAGCTGTTTGATTTTGATCTCAACCAAAGTTCCCGCGGCCGACGCGCCACTCATCACCGCGTATCGCGCTGTGGGCCATGCGAAGACAAATCGCGGATCGTAGGCTTTGCCGCACATGGCATAGTGTCCCGCACCGAATGAGCCGCCAATGATCACCGAAATCTTTGGCACAACAGAATTCGATACGGCATTCACCAACTTGGCGCCCGCGCGAATGATGCCGCTCCATTCCGCGTCACGCCCCACCATGAATCCGTTTACATCGTGCAAAAAAATCAAAGGAACGAGATTCTGATTGCAGTCCATAATGAATCGGGCTGCTTTTTCTGCCGATTCGGTATAGATGACCCCGCCGAATTCGACGCGTCGCTCGCCCGAGTGTTTATCCAACTCTTGCACGTTGGTCTTCTGATTCGCGACGATTCCCACGGCGAAGCCGCCGATGCGCGCGTATCCACACAGAACCGTTTTGCCGTACTCGGCCCTGTATTCGTCGAAGCGGCTGCCGTCCACGATCCGTCCGATGATCTCCTTCATGTCGTAGGGCCGAGCGGGATCGGCATCGATGATCCCGAGCAGTTGTTCTTTAGGCAAAGCTGGCTCTTCGCTCTGAACCCGGCTGAACGGTACACTCGGACGCGCCCCCATCTTTTCGACCAGCGAACGAATACGAGCGATGCAGGCTTCGTCGTTCGGCTCGCGATAATCCACCGTACCGGAAATCTGCGAATGCATCTTCGCGCCGCCAAGTTCTTCTGCTGAATACTTCATCCCAATCGCAGCCTGGACCAGCGCGGGACCGGCGAGAAATAGCCCGCTGCCTTCAGTCATGAGGATGTGATCGCACATAACCGGCAGATACGCGCCGCCGGCGACGCACATTCCCATAATGGCAGTGATCTGCGGAATGCCCATCGCTGACATGACTGCATTGTTGCGGAAGACGCGGCCAAAATCGTCGGTGTCTGGGAATACATCTTCCTGTAATGGGAGAAATACTCCGGCTGAATCGACCAGATAGATAGTAGGAATGCGATTCTCGATGGCGATATTCTGTGCGCGAATGACCTTTTTCGCGGTCACTGGGAAGAACGCCCCTGCTTTTACGGTGGCATCGTTCACGACGAGCATGAACAATCGTCCATGCACGCGTCCGAGACCAGTTACAACCCCCGCTCCAGGAGCGCCGCCCCATTCTTCATACATCTGATAAGCGGCATAGCTGCCTAGCTCCATCAGCTCCGTTTTGGGATCGATGAGCCGCGCAATGCGTTCACGAGCGGTGAGCCTTCCTTTTGCATGTTGTGAGTCGATGGCCCTGGTTCCACCGCCTTCGCCAATCTTCTCCTGTTCGCGCGCAATGGTGCCGACCAGGTCGGCCATCGCGCGAGCGTTCTTCTGAAAGCGAGGTGAGCTTGGATCCAGACTGGAGGTGATGACGTTCTGCGGGTTGGGACCGACGCGGCTCTCTGCCATTAGGCTCTCAAACGAAACCCTCTAGGGTAGCAAACCGCGCCGAATTCCTTTAGCTGCCGGGGTGATATTCGCGTTCGGTGTGTCCCTGCAGCTGCGATCGGTAGAAATAGACGTCCCGCAAATTCCCGGTGCTGTAGCGCTCGGCTTCATCGTCGAAGTGACGAGACCGAGGATCGCCACTCTCGCCGCCAACTTTCACAGCCCTGGCCCGAATGCGATCTCCGAACTCGACCACAGCAACGAAGCTGTTCCCAGCCGTTCCGTACCACTTCTTAGTTCCCGGATATGCCTTGGCGCTGAACGAAGCCAGCGATCCCCAGCGGGAGTAGGTGAAGCCGACCGGAATGCTTGGGTCGGAATCGCTGAAGTGCGGAACGATACTGTCGTTGACGCGCTGGAATCGATTTATGGCGCCCCAGGAAGTTTTCCAGGTACCGAAATCGGCTGTGAGCTTGTCAATGGCATTGGAAAGAGATTTGAGCAACTGTTCCGGAGAAATGCTCGTGGCGACGTAGTCGCCGGTTGCGATGCCTTTGTTGCGCCCGGCCCGCCCTGCGCTGCGCCAGACGTCTTCACCCCAGAACACTGCAAGGGACGTAGGAATCGAATCAACACCCCAGCGCAGATCCCAGGAGCGCAGAGTTCCGATTTGGTCCGCCAGCTTGGCCTTCAAAGGATCGTCCGACGGCAGCGCATCCCATGCCTTGAGGAGGGCCGGAATGGTCTTCTCAAACCAGGGCAGATAGCTATCGAACGCAGCCGCGATGATCGAGTCGACTGTGAAGTCTTTCTTGCCCTCGAGGACGCGTACAGCATGCAGTCCGCGTGCAGTTTCGCCGCCCATTTCAACATATGCAGGATAGTCTTCTTTCTTCGGACTGCTTGGCCCAGCCGCCGACCACGGAGCGTTATTGGAGTTGTAGAGCCATCCGCTTTTGGGATTCAGCAGATGCGGAGTTTGATCGACCGGTAGCTCTCCCTGCCACTCCGTTGCAGGATCGCTACCATCGACGGGCTTCGTCCAATCGAATCTCGTATCTCGTTTCGGAATGAAGTTGCCGTGGAAGTAGGCGATGTCGCCGTCGGCATCGGCGAAGATGGTGTTGTTGGACGAGTTCGCCTTCAGCTCCATCGTTTTCAAGTACGACTTGTAGTCTCGCGCCTTCGTGCGAGTGAATGACTGAATGAGCTGCGGGATTGGTTTCTGCATCAGTCGCACGCTCACCCATTTACCATTTTCCTCACGCACGATCGGACCATGATGCGTGCGATAGACCGTAAACTTCCTTTGTGCCATTCCCGTTTCGGTCTTATAAGGCACGGTGATTAC
This sequence comes from Terriglobales bacterium, assembly GCA_035764005.1. Taxonomy (NCBI): domain Bacteria; kingdom Pseudomonadati; phylum Acidobacteriota; class Terriglobia; order Terriglobales; species Terriglobales bacterium. The sequence goes on along the minus strand of DASTZZ010000106.1, from coordinate 11,604 downwards.
GCGTGCGATTACGGGCCGCTCCTCATTCCCGTATTTGTAAAAGAATCGACCTCCCTTCTTCTGCACCGTCTCAAGATATTCGTCAATGGCGTCCACACCGCTCGAGGTATGCATCCAGCCAATCCGATCGTTGAAACCCTGATAAATGAAGAATTGTCCCCAAGTGGCGGCTCCATAGGCATCGAGGCCTTGGTCGCTTACCATCTGCAGCTCGGAGCGGAAAAAGAAGTCGGTATGCGGATTGATGAGAAGCAGCGCATGATGATCGGCCGTGTTGGCCGGAGAAATGGCGATGCCGTTGGATCCACTTGCTTCCACATCGCGTTCCATTGATGCGGTCGAGCTATTCGGAGGAACTCCGCCATAGAACGCCTGCAGCTCTTTCAGATTTACGCGCTCGATGTCCCCGCCAATGCTGCCTTCGGTGAAGCTCATCGCCATCCATGGCTCGAACCGCTGGATGACTCTCGGTTTCACTTCAGGATGTTTATAGAGGTAGAAGTTAAGCCCGTCCGCAAATGCATTCATCAACTCCTTCAGCCATTCGGGGCTGGTTGCGTAATCGTGCTGCAGGGTTTCAGGATCGATGAACATTTTCATCCGCAGATCCTGATAAACCTTCGACTCGCCCTCAGCCTCGGCTAGCCGTCCCATCGCATTGATGTAATTGGTTTCGACGCGATTGAAATCATCCTCCGCCTGCGCGTACTCGGCCCCGAAGACCGCATCGGCATCGGTTTTTCCATACACGTGGGCAATGCCCCAATCGTCGCGAATGATAGTCACCTTCGCTGATTCTCTCTCCCATCTGGCAATATCAGACGTCGAAGGTTCTGCGGCAAACGTTGTACCGAGCAGTGCAAGTATGAGGAGGAGCCTGTTTATAGAAATTCCCAGAGTTCTCATGAGCTGTGAAAAACAAGCGCAATTTGCGCACTTGTCTTTTTATCACCACGATTTGATTTCGTCAGGAGGCCTTCGCAGTTTCCACAGCGAATTCACGGACCGTGCGGCCGTGTCTTGGCGATTAGCTCTACGCAGCGCGCCAGAGGATTGGCCGCAATCTCACTTATTAAGCCAACCTCCAGCGCCTCTGCAGCTCCGAGCTTTTCGGCTGCAGCGAACATTTGCAGCGCCCGGCCGCGTCCCACTAAGTCCCTAAGCCTCTGTGTACCGCCCCAGCCTGTAATCAGGCCCAGTGCAGCACCGCGATGCCCAAGGACCGCGTTAGCGGCGGACAGGCGGAAGTCACAGGCCAGAGCGAGGTCGAGTCCGCCTCCCATGCAGTACCCCGAAATGGCGGCATAGACCGGAGCAGGGAATTCATCAATCAGGTTCATTAACTGTTGACCCTCTCGCGCGAACGCAAGAGCATCTGTGCTCGAGAGCGCAGCAATCTCGGTTAGATCGGCGCCGACGGAAAAGTACTCGTCATCCCCCGTGATGATCAGAGGCCTACACTTCGCGCTTCCCGGCACCTCTCCCATCAGTTGTTCAACTAGACGGCTCATCGACTGCACGCGCGCAAGCATCAGCCGGTTCATGCGGTCGGCGGAAATCAGATGGATGATGCTGCATTCTTCGCGCGATTCGAGAATGAAGTGCTCAGTCGCGGACTGCACTCGATCTAGGCAGGAATGCCGCGCGGCTTCACGTTAGCGCGGATGAATTTCACGATCTGCTCCATCGGAGTGCCCGGACCGAAGATGCCGGTAACGCCATACTGATTCAAATGTGGAACATCCTGTTCTGGAATCGTTCCACCGAGAACGACGAGGACGTCGTCCATCTGCTTCTCCTTCATAAGGGAGACCACCCTGGGAACGATTGCATTGTGAGCGCCGGAGAGGATAGAAAGGCCGATAACGTCCACGTCTTCCTGGAGAGCCGCATTTACGATCATCTCGGGCGTCTGCCGCAGGCCGGTGTAGATGACTTCCATCCCGGCATCGCGCAGAGCACGTGCGATCACCTTCGCGCCACGGTCATGACCATCCAGTCCGGGCTTGGCGACGAGTACGCGAATCTTCTTTTGCGCTTCGGGAGCCATTAGAGAACTGGTGATTATAGCGGAGAGCTATGGGTGGAGCGTATGAGTCGAGCGTACGAGTGGAGAGTGCCCTCAGAAGAGCAAAGGCCCGAAGGGCCGACATAAGCGCAGCCCAGTGGCGTCAGCCCTGGGTTGGAGTGCGCGCTGCGGTCGAGCCCTGAAAGGGCGGCACGATCTCTGTATTCGCGAAATCGCTGTAAAATTCCTCCTGATTGAATCCCAGAATGGCACAGCCGAAGAGAATCTCATCAAGAACTGCTCTTACCCTCGCCGACATCAAAAATGAACTCGGAAGAGCATCTGACGCGAAACGCGCGAAGAACCTTGCCTGGTTTTTCAAAACCGGAAAGGGTGAATACGGGGAAGGCGATCAATTCTGCGGAATCACCGTGCCGGCGCTTCGCAAGATCGCGAGCCGCTACCGAGATCTCAAGCTTTCTGACATGAAGAAGCTCCTGGGCTCTGCAATTCATGAACATCGTCTGGCGGCTCTGTTGATCTTGGTCGAGCAATACAAGCGCGCAGACGCTTCGGCGCGAGGAAATATCTTTGATTTCTATCTGGCAAACACGCGCTGCATCAACAACTGGGATCTGGTCGATGCATCGGCGCGCGATGTTGTTGGCGAGCATCTAGCCTCCCGCTCGCGAAAAATTCTTTACACCCTCGCGAAATCCGCAGATCTGTGGGAGCGGCGAATCGCAATTATTGCCACCCACGCCTTTATTCGCCGCGGAGATCTTACAGATGCGTTCAACATCTCAGAGTTGCTCCTTGGAGACAAGCATGATTTGATTCACAAGGCAGTTGGATGGATGCTGCGCGAAGCGGGCAAACAATCTGAGCCTCAGCTCGTCCGATTTCTTAAAACACACTACTCGGCTATGGCGCGCACAACATTGCGGTATGCGATCGAGCGTATGCCTGAAACGGTGCGTAAAAGGTATCTCAGAGGTGAATTCGACTGAGCTGCATGAAACCGTGTTCGATATAATTTCAAGTACCTCATCCCTAGCTCACCGGAGCCGTTCAATTGCAAAAAGCTGAAATTGGAATCATCGGAGGGAGTGGACTGTATTCGATGCCTGGCCTCTCCGATGTACATGAAGAGAAGCTGGAAACACCCTTCGGATCACCGTCCGACGCATACATTCTGGGCACTCTTGAGGGTCGCAAAGTCGCTTTTCTGGCGCGCCATGGACGCGGGCATCGCATCATGCCGACTGAGCTCAACTTTCGCGCCAATATCTACGGCATGAAGCAGCTCGGCGTCGAACGCATCATCTCGGTTTCCGCTGTCGGCTCTTTGAAAGAAGAGCACAGGCCGATGGACTTCGTAATTCCCGATCAGTTCGTCGATCGCACTCGTCAGAGAGTCTCGACCTTCTTCGGCGAAGGCCTGGTCGCGCACGTTGCATTCGCCGATCCGGTTTGTGCTGAAGTCGCGAAAGCAGCGGTGAGTGCATGCAAGAAGTCTGGAGTCACCGGCAAGAGCGGTGGAACGTACATCTGTATCGAAGGTCCGCAATTCTCGACGCGCGCCGAATCCAATTTGTACCGAAGCTGGGGCATGGACGTGATCGGCATGACGAATCTCCAAGAGGCCAAGCTCGCTCGCGAGGCCGAGATTTGCTACGCAACTATCGCGATGGTCACAGATTATGACTGCTGGCATCCCGAACACGATGCCGTGACGGTCGAGACCGTAATTTCTTATCTCAACAAGAACGCTGAGAACGCGTGCAGAGTCGTCCGCCAGACGGTGGCCGACATGCCGAAAACGCGGTCGTGCAAGTGCGGCTCGGCGCTGGAGTACGCGATTCTGACAGACCGCTCAAGAATTCCCGCCGAGACTCGTCGCAAGCTCAACCTGCTGCTTGACAAATATCTCAAGACGCAGGAGGCGAAAGCCTGATGGCCATCGTTGTCGTTGGTTCGGTCGCATATGACGGTATCAAGAGTCCTTCCGGCCAGGTTGATCGCTGCCTCGGTGGTGCCGCAACATACTTCGCGCTGTCTGCAAGCTACTTTACGCAGGTTCGGATCGTCGCCGTCGTAGGCGAAGACTTCAACAAAAAAGACGAAGACGTATTCCGCTCCCACAAAGTCGATACCAGAGGCATCGAGCATGCAAACGGGAAGAGCTTCTTCTGGCGCGGCGAATACGGCGAGAACCTGAACGAGGCCAGGACGCTCGAAACGCAGCTCAATGTCTTCCAGAACTTCAACCCACAAGTTCCTCCGGAGTATCTGGATTCTGAATTCCTGTTTCTCGCCAATATTGATCCTGTGCTACAGGGCAACGTTCGCCGCCAAATGGATGGACGGGTGAAGCTGGTCGGCGGCGACACCATGAACTACTGGATCACCGATCCGCATCATCGCAACAATCTTTTTCAGACGCTCAAGGGCGTGGATGTTCTGCTGATCAACGACAACGAAGCCAAGCTCATCGCCGGCGAGACAAGCGTTCCGCGGGCTGCGCGCAAAATCCTGCAGCTTGGTCCGCGTGCTCTTGTGATCAAGCATGGAGAGTACGGAGCAACCGTCTTCTTCAGAGATGGCGAATTTGGAGGAGGGAACCATCCCTTTCGCGCTCCTGCGTTGCCGCTGGAAGAAGTCCGCGATCCCACCGGTGCCGGTGATTCGTTCGCGGGAGGCTTCATGGGATACATTGCGTCGCAGAAGAAGGTAGACCGCGAGGTCTTCAAACGGGCTATGTTTTACGGCGGAGTGATGGGATCGTTCGCCGTCGAACGCTTTGGAACCGAGCGGCTGCAATCCCTCAGCAGGGAAGAGATCGACGCGCGCTATCAAGTCTTTCGCGAACTCACGCACATTGGCTAGCGGCTAGCAAATGTGGAGCCGGCCGCCCTCGGCCGGGTTTTCGCAACCAAAACCTGAAGCGTGTCCGAGCGAGAGACTTAAGGGCAACACGGCTTGCCGGAAGTGCACTCGGGCAGCCCCAGAGAGACACCGGCCGAGGGCGGCCGGCTCCACGTTACTCCTGGATCTCCTTCTACAATACGTATGAGTTCCAATTCAGAACTAGCGGTGAGCAAAGCTAGATTGAGAGGTCTGCAGCAAAAAAACCCTCGATCGCGTCACGAAGCCCCAGATTATCGATACGATTACTGCATTGCCGCCGCTCTCCTCGCGAGTGCTGGGCTGCTGGTCCTCTGGTTCTTCTATTCCCGAAATGAGATTCTTCTCTCCGGAGACGCGGTCGCGCACATCAACATCGCGCGCCGCGTTTTCGACTCGCGGACTCCGGGCCCGATGCAGTTGGGTACTGTCTGGCTCCCACTCCCTCATGTGCTGACGATTCCGTTTGTCGTGAGCGCACGGCTGTGGAAGTCTGGTTTGGGCGGTTCGATTCCGTCGATGGTCTCGTATGTGATTGCAGGATTGGGAATCTTTCGCTTGCTCTCTATCTGGTCGCGTCTCGCCGCCTGGCTGGCTATGCTGATATTCGCGGCGAATCCCAATGTTCTCTACGTCCAAACCACCGCACTCAACGAGCCGATGTACCTGGCTTGCTTCATCTGGTCCCTCGTCTTTTTTGTGGAAGCAAATCGCGCATTGCTGCGGTGCGATGCACGCGCAGGCAAGTGGCTGGAGAGGGGTGCCATTGCGCTCGCGGCAGGAATTCTTACGCGATACGACGGATGGTTTCTCGCCTTTGCCTGCTGGCTAACAGTTCTTCCCATCGCCTTCAGGCGAGTTCGCTTGTTGCCGGACGAGCAGCGACAAACAATCCGCAGGTCAGCTTTCAGAGCACTGCTCCTCACCACCCTCGCTCCCACACTGTGGCTGGCGTTCAATTTCGGCTCGAAGGGAAATCCACTCGATTTTGCAAACGGCCCGTACTCAGCAAAAGCCATTGCAGAGAGAACTACCGCCAAAGGTGCTCCACCGTATCCAGGCGAGGGACATCCCTGGACGGCCGGTATTTACTTCGAGAAAGCGGCTCAATTAAACATGGGAGAAAGTGAGCTGGCTAGATATCTTGTAATGTTTGTCGCACTCGCCGGCCTTTTCTTTGCACTTCGCTTCGACTGGCAGATGCCGGCGCTGTTGTGGTCGCCGCTCGCGTTCTATGCGCTCTCGATCGCATATGGCTCGGTGCCTATATTCCTGCCCGTATGGTGGCCGTTCTCTTATTACAACCTGCGCTACGGACTCGAACTCATTCCGGCGATAGCAGTTGCATTCGGATTTGCAATCGTTCTCCTGAAGCAAAGATGGAAGTGGCGATATGCGCCTCTACTCGGAGCATGCTGTCTCGGACTGCTCGTGGCTTTCTCCTATTTGGAAGCTTGGCGCGCAACACCGGTATGCCTTCGTGAAGTGCGCGCCAATGGCCAAGCTCGTTTGCAAGTGGATCGAGAGCTTGCCAAAGTTCTGGATGCGCTTCCCGCAGATGCCACGATTTTGTCATATGTCGGCTCCCATTCCGGAGCATTCGAAATGGCTGGCGTTCCTTTCCGAAGAACCATCAACGAAGGCATTTACCTGGTTTGGGATTCCTCTCTGCAATGTCCGGCAGAAGCGGCGGACTACGTCATAGCGTCCGCAGACGATCCGGTAGCCATTGCTGTCGCAGTTCATCCCGATTCGCTCACGCGCATCGCTGAAATCGATGTTCCGGGACAGCCCAGAACGACCGTCTATCGATCCACGCGCCACTGAGATCTCCCTCTGCTTTGTTAAAATCGCGCCTTCACTGATTACATGCATTCGCTCTTGAATATGACTGCGCTCGAGGTAGATCGAATAGAGTTTCTGTATCCCAGCCTTCTCCGCTTGTTGCTTGCAGGCGCGCTCGGCGGGATCATCGGCCTTGAACGCACGCTGCACCATAAAAGCGCCGGTATCCGCACCAACATGTTCATCTGCATGGGAGCGGCGCTGTTTACGATCATGTCGGAGCTGATTCCGGATCCAAGCGTCGGGGATCGCACGCGCATTGCCTCGAACATCGTGCAGGGCGTCGGATTCCTCGGCGCCGGCGCGATCCTCCACAACAAAGGTGGGGTTTCCGGCCTTACGACTGCCGCTACGATCTGGGTAGTTGCTTCCATCGGCATGGCTGCAGGCGCCGGGCACTACCTGCTTGCCACACTTACTGCAGTCATCATCCTGGTTGCGCTCAACCTGCTTGGATATCTGGAAGCGCGGCTCGGGCTCAAGCCAATCACCGTCAGCTATGAAGTAACCGGCAAGAGCGCACCGGAGATTCTCGACGAACTCAACCGAGTGTTTGAGGAGTCGCATCATTTTATGCATGGCCTTCAGATTGGGCGCTCAGCAGACCTCTCTCGCGTGCTCTTCAACCTCACCTGCACGGTGCCGGAGCATCGCGCACTCGAATCCAAGATCAAGCTGCAGCGCGGAATTGAGAGCGTCGCCACCTTCGCCAAATCGGAAGAAGAATGAGCGCGCGATCGATCCCGTTTTACAAAGCTGAGGCCTGCGGCAACGATTTCCTGATCGTCGATGCAGAGCACATGGGAACCGATGTGGCGGCATTGTCTCGCCGATTGTGCGACCGGCATCGCGGAATCGGAGCCGATGGAGTGGAATGGGTAAGCTTGGACGCACAAGGGCGAGTCCACGCGCGGCTTTTTAATGCCGACGGTTCAGAAGCAGAAATTTCCGGAAATGGAACGCGTTGTGTAGCTGCCTGGTGTGTGGAAACGCGCGGAGGTTCGGAAGTCCAGGTTGTCACTGCGGCTGGAGAAAAGGAATGCATGCTCCTGCGGCGCTCCGATTGCGATTTCGAATTCATGACCGAAATGGGAAGAGCTGAGGTCCTGGGCGAGAAAACCCTCAAAATCAACAATTCCAGCGAGCAGGGTCTGGAGATATCAACCGGTAATCCGCATTTCGTGCAGTTCGTCGAGCACTTTCCATCGAATTGGCAAGCCCGAGCGTCGGCCATAGCCGAAAGTCGCGATTTTCCGAACGGAACCAACGTAGAACTGGTTCGCATATTCGGGCGCAACCGCATTGAGTTCCGAATCTGGGAGCGCGGCGCCGGCGAGACACAATCGTCCGGCACTGGCTCGTGCGCTTCCGCGATCGCTGCTATCCACAGCGGTAAGGTGACATCACCGGTTGAGGTGTACGCGCCCGGAGGCAAGCAGGTGGTTCACTGGGATGGAGCAGATGCGCTTCTGCTGGAAGGGCCTGCACGTTTGACATGCAGGGGTGAATTCTTCGCGTGACGAGGTTTAGTCAGTACCGTTCGCGGTAGCGAATGGGTGGATAGCTAGAGCACTGGGGTAGAAAATCCGTGATTCTCATACGCAATAGCCAGCGCAGATACTATGCAGACGCGGGCTTATCCATTCGTACCCGCGAACGGTGCTGACCCGCGGAGCGAAGCGTCTCGACATATCTCCAGCTCCTGAACATCTGTTACCTTAATCTGTTTTCACCAAACGACAATTTCATCCTGCATTGCCGCACAAGAGAGACTCCGAATGCCTCCATTCAAGTTCAAAGGTGTTGATTTCATCGATTTCGACTCGCTGCTTTCAGACGACGAGCGACTCGTGCGCGACAGCACGCGCAAGTTCATCGAAGAAAATCTCGTTCCCATAATTGAACAATGCAATCGCGAAGGACGCTTTCCGCGCGAACTGGTAAAGCCCATGGCCGAACTCGGATTCTTCGGCGCAAGCCTGAAAGGCTACGGCTGCGCCGGCATGTCGAATGTGGAGTATGGCCTCGTTATGCAAGAACTGGAACGAGGTGATAGCGGTGTGCGCTCGTTCGTCAGCGTGCAGTCGGCGCTGGTGATGTATCCCATTTACGCCTTCGGCAGCGATGAGCAGAAGGACCAATGGCTTCCAAAGCTCGCGAAAGGGGAAAAGCTGGGGTGCTTCGGCCTGACGGAACCCGGCTTCGGGTCGAACCCCGGCGGCATGCGAACGCGCGCGGTGAAGCAGGGCAATGAGTACGTTCTGAATGGCGAAAAGATGTGGATCACCTCCGGCTCCATCGCCGACGTCGCGGTGATCTGGGCGAAAAGCGAGGAGCATGGGGGCAAGGTCCGCGGCTTTCTCGTGGAAACGAATCGGCCGGGCTTTTCAGCGCAGGATGTGCATGGGAAATGGTCGCTGCGCGCATCGGTTACGTCAGGTCTCTCCTTGCAGGATGTGCGCGTACCCGAGAGCAACCTGTTGCCGAAGTCCGATGGATTGAAGTCGCCGCTGATGTGCCTGAACCAGGCCCGATATGGGATAGCGTGGGGTGCGATCGGCGCTGCCATGTCCTGCTACGACACGGCGCTGCAATACTCCCTGCTGCGCAAGCAGTTTCGCGATCAGCCCATCGCCTCGCACCAGCTTGTGCAGGAGAAGTTGGCGTGGATGGTCACGGAAATCACCAAAGCACAGTTGCTCGCGCTGCAAGTTGGACGGTTGAAAGACGCCGAAAAAGTTCAGCACCAGCACATCTCAATGGCAAAACGAAATAACGTGTGGATGGCGCTCGAATGTGCTCGCCTCTCTCGCGACATTCTCGGCGCGAACGGCATTGCTGACGACTATCCGATAATGCGCCACATGATGAATCTCGAATCAGTGAAAACATACGAGGGAACGCACGATATCCACACGTTGATCATCGGCTCGAATGTGACGGGAATTGACGCCTTCTGAACAGAACCGGCGGCGGTAGCCGGTGGGGCAGCCGCTTGTGTTGCGGCTGCGTTTCTCCAGATTGCGTGCAGCATTCCAAAGCCCGGAGCTGGCCATTCGCCATCTCCGGTCCAGGCGCCTACCGGCGCCGGTTCTGTCTCAAGCAGGCTATAATCAGCAGTTTTCGCCTGCAGGCAGCCCCTTCCTGCCGGTACTTTTGCTGAGCTAGTGGCTCACCGGAGGATCTCCATGGCAAAGCCCCTTTTGGGAACCGTGCAATCGGGCAATGGACTCACGCAGCAGATGGAATTCGAGCTGGCGCTCGAATTCACGCGCATCGTCGAAGAAGCGGCCATTGAGTCCGCCAAAACGATGGGCATGGGGGATCGCCCTAAATCCGATCAAGTGGCCACCGAAGCCATGCGCCGCACCATGGACACGATCCCGATGCGCGGCACCATTGTCATCGGCGAAGGCGAGCGCGACAAGGCGCCGATGCTCTACATCGGCGAGAAAGTCGGAGCCAAAATCGAGGGGGCACTGGCGCTTCCCGAAGTTGATATCGCCGTCGATCCGCTGGAAGGCACGAATCTCTGCGCCACCGGCGCTCCTAACGCAATCACGGTCCTCGCCGCTTCAGAACGTGGTGGATTGCTGCACGCTCCCGACTGCTACATGGAAAAGCTCGTCGTCGGTCCGGCGTGCAAGGACGGCATCGATCTCGATGCGCCTGTGAAGTACAACCTCAAGATGATCGCCAAGAGCCTGGATCGCGCCGTGAAAGATCTGGTCATTATCGTGCTCGATCGTCCACGTCACGAAAAGCTCATTGACGAAATTCGCACGGCTGGAGCGCGCATTAAACTGATTGGAGATGGCGATCTTTCCGCCGGCATTGCAGCCGCCGTGCTCGGAACTGGCGTCCATGCCGTCATGGGGACCGGCGGAGCGCCAGAAGGTGTGATTACCGCTGCTGCGATGCGCTGCCTCAACGGCGAGATCCTGGCGCGGCTGGTCATCGACCGTCCTGAACTCGAACAGCGCGTTGCCAAAATGGGAATCAAAGACATGAAGAAGATCTATCGCTCCGAAGACCTCGCGCCGGGTGAGAACGTTGTATTTGCGGCCTGCGGAGTGACCGACGGATCTCTGCTGAAAGGCGTCCGTTTCTTTGGTGACGGGATTCGCACGCAATCATTAGTCATGACGAGAAGCACTGGAAAAGTGCGGTTCATCGACAGTATCCATGTGCATCAGGGGCCAGAGTTCAAAGTGCGGTTTTGAATTTTCTCGCTGATAAGTTGCGAACGACGGAGCAAAATACCGGCGGTCTTCCGTCTCTAAGCTGCTGAATCCACGTTGGATTTCCACACCTTTTTGGTATTGATTCTGACGGCGATTCCTGCTTTCATTACAAATGACAGCATGAGCGAATAAAAAGAGAAATTACGGCCTTGAGGCGCGACGCGAGGAGATTTGGTTCTTCGTGCGTGTACTCAACAGGTTGAGGAGTTTAGCCAACGGCTGTTGCATTTTGCTGCCGATTGCCAGCACCCGGCGTGGGTTTCTGGATTGAACACCGAGCTCATGACTAGTGCGAATGTGATCAGAATGCAATTTTCGTAATCGCTAATCCCAAGATTTGGGGATTTCCAAACTCCAAATCCCAAGATGTTGTATTCCAAAACGAGACAAAGGACCGAAAATGCGGAGTAAGCCCTTTCCTTCCGGGATTTTGCATTGGAAGGGGGGAGGGGGAGGGCATGGAGTGAACCCCAAAAATGAGACAGGGAAATAAGGGACTGAGTACATTGAATGGAGAAAGGCAATGGACTTGGCCCGAGGCAGCTACAGTCGTGATTTCAAGATATCGGTGATGCGGGCGATGGATGCCGGCGAGAGCGG
>DASTZZ010000105.1 GCA_035764005.1 Terriglobales bacterium | reverse complement strand
GTTCTGCGAGTCTGAGGCGGCAAATACTCCCATGCTCGACGGCGTTCCCGGATCGGGACGGGTGAGGTCGTCCGATATCTTTTCCCAGCTTTTCCCGCCGTTCGTGGTTTTGAACATCACGTTCAGGCCAAGCAGCAGCAGGTGCGGATCTTTCTTTGAGAAGATCAGCGGCATGGTGCGATTGGTGCGGTACTCGCCGAGGAGGAATGGCGTTACGTCTTCTACTTGCCCAGTGTCGCGGTGGTAGCGCGAGACCTTGAAGCGCGGCCCGCCATAGATGATGTTCGGATCGAGCGGATCTGGCGCAACATACGAATACTCGTCGGCACCGACCGAATGCCAGTCGCGGAAGGTGATCTCGCCATCGTTGCCACGGCTCAGGGTTCCCGCAGAGCCGCTCTCCTGCTGGCCGCCGTAAACCCAATACGGATGCTGATCGTCGGTGATGACGTGGTAGAACTGCGCCGTGGGCTGGTTGTACCACGAACTCCAGGTGCGTCCACCGTTCACGGTGATGGTCGCGCCCTGATCAACTCCCAGAAAAATGATGTCGGGATTTTTCGGATTGATCCAGATTGAGTGGTAATCATCTCCGCCCGGCGCTCCTTTCCAGGCGGTATAGGTCTGCCCACCATCGGTGGATTTGTACGACGAAGTGTTGGCTACATAGATTGTGTTTTCATCGCGCGGAGAAACACGCACCCAAGCGAAGTCGGAGCCGCGTCCCCAGACGCGCTCTTCGTTATTGACGAGCTTCCAGCTCTCTCCGGCATCGTCGGAGCGATAGACGCCACCTTTCGTTGGCGAATCCACCATCGCGTACATGCGTTTCGGATTGCTCGGGGCAATGCCAATTCCAATGCGGCCGACTTTGTCGTGTTCCCAATCTGGGAGACCGTCGGTGAGCTGTGTCCAATGGTCGCCGGCGTCGGTAGATTTGTACAGCCCGCTTCCCGGCGCGTTGTACGAATCGCCAGCCGTCCACGGACCGCGACGCGAGGCCCACATATCTGCATAGATGGTTTGCGGATTGGAAGGATCGAAAGCGAGATCGATCGCTCCGGTGTTTTCGTCTTTGTAGAGAATTTTCTGGAATGTCTGACCGCCGTCAGTTGAACGAAAAACTCCGCGTTCCGCGTTGGGACCGTATGGATGTCCGAGAACGGCTACATAGATTCGATTCGGATCGCCTGGATCCACGAGGATTGAGCCGATCTGCTGACCATCGCGCAAGCCGAGGTGAGTCCACGTCTTCCCGCCATCTGTGGATTTGTAAATGCCGTCGCCGGTCGAAAGATCTGGCCGACGCAGCCCTTCTCCGCTGCCGACGTAGATGATGTTGGGATCAGATGGAGCAAGAGCCATGGCGCCGATCGATCCTGTGGGTTGGCCGTCGAAGATCGGCGTCCACGTGCGCCCGAAATCGTCGGTCTTCCACACGCCTCCGTTATTCGGGGCCATGAAGAAGACATTCGGTTGATCGGGAATGCCTGCAATGGCCACCGTCCGGCCCGCGCGGAATGGGCCTATACAGCGCCAACGCAATTCCTTGTATGGAACTGAATTGTCCTGGGAGTACAGTGCGGAGGCGGCAAACAGCAAAACGAAGGCAGAAATCCATCGTCGCAATGACATGTGAGTCTTTCCTCGATTAAGAAGCTACAGAGGATAAATGTTCGCAGGCCGCAGCGGAAGTGCGGAACGGCAGGTCGATGCATATACAATCTTTCGCGTCACAGGGCGGCAAACAAGTTGAAGGCTCGCAATCCTATCATCCTGAGCGCCGCTGTTGCGCGAAGGATCTCCCTGAATGTTTCAGACTGAAAATGCAGTCGCGAGGCTCCTCGGCCCGGGAGGTGGATTTTTGGTGGAGGAGCCATGCCGACAGCAAGTAAGACCGATACATCGCGGGAGATCCTTCGCGCAACAGCAGCGCTCAGGATGACAGACCTTAAAAACATGGATCATGAATAATCCAATGGATCATGAATAATCCAGATGAATTGATTCTTTGAAGGAGAACTTCTCCCGTGTGGGCCACATCTATGAATAGACAAATTCTCGCGGTTCTATTTCTCTCTTGCTGTGTGACTGTTGCGCAAACCAACTCGTCAACGCCTGGTCAAGTTCCTTCTACGACAACTACCACGCAATCGGCTCCCACACCTCAGGCGAAAGAAGACGACGTTCGCTCAATTGACTCAATCCTCGGCGCCACCTACGACGTAATCTCCGGCTCTGCCGGCAAGAAACGTGATTGGGATCGCTTCCGCTCGCTGTTCTATCCGGGCGCACGGCTGATTCCCACTGGAAAGCGTCCGAACGAAACTGAAGTACGCTCACGTGTGCTCACTCCCGACGACTATGTCGAGCGCTCGGCTCCGTTTCTGGAGAAAGAGGGATTTTTCGAGCGAGGCGTTTCGAACAAAATTGAAACCTTCGGCAACATCGCGCAGGTCTTCAGCACCTACGAATCGCGCCACAACGCCGGCGACGCGCAACCCTTTCAGCGCGGCATCAACAGCTTTCAGCTCGTCAACGACGGCAAACGCTGGTGGATCATGACCATCATGTGGGAGGCCGAGACGCAGGAGAATCCGATTCCGCAGGAGTACCTGAGAAAATAAATACAGGTATGCCCGCCAAGGCCAAAGATTCAACAGATATCGAAGCGCTGCGAGATCAGATTCGGCACCACGAGCACCGCTATTACGTGCTCGACGACCCTGAAATCAGCGATGCCGAATTCGATGTCCTCATGCAGCAGCTCAAGAAGATCGAGGCTGCGCACCCTGAGCTGATCACCCCAGATTCCCCTACGCAGCGCGTTGGAGGGAAACCGCGCGAGGGCTTCATCAAGGCGCAGCACTCGAGCCCGATGCTCTCGCTCGACAACGCCTACAACGAGCAGGAATTTCGCGATTGGGCGCGCCGAGTTTACGAACTCACTGGCAAAAGCAAAGTCGATTTCGTCTGCGAGCTGAAGCTGGATGGCATGTCGCTCGCACTCTCGTATGAAGACGGACAGCTTGCGCGCGCGCTCACGCGCGGCGATGGCACCACCGGCGAGGATGTGACTATCAACGTGCGCACCATGCCGACGGTGCCGCTGCGCATCGATCACAGGAAGCTCTCATCAGCAGGCATTCCTGGCCATTTCGAAGTGCGCGGCGAAGTGATCATGCCGATCAAAGCGTTTTTGCGACTCAACGAAGAGCGCGAGCAGCAGGGGCTCCCAAGGGCAGCTAATCCACGCAATGCGGCAGCGGGAAGCATTCGCATGCTCGATCCGAAGATCGTGGCCAGCCGGCGGATGGACTACTTCGCTTACTTTCTGCTGCGCGACGGCAACAGCTTTCTTCCGAGCCATTTTGAGTCGCTGAACATGTTGGAGAAAGCCGGATTCAAAGTGAATCCGCATCGCATTCGAACGAATGATCTCGATGAGATTCTCGGCTTCGTCAACAAGATGGAAGCTCAGCGCGAGAAGCTTCCGTACGAAATCGATGGAATCGTCGTGAAAGTCGATTCCACGCAGCAGTGGCGTCAGCTCGGGTTTACCGGAAAGGCTCCGCGCTGGGCGATTGCCTACAAGTACGCCGCGCGTTCGGGAGTCACGCAGATCGAAGACATCCTCGTGCAGGTCGGACGCACGGGCAAGCTGACGCCTTTGGCTGCCCTGCATCCGGTGCCGATCGGCGGAACGACCGTGAAACGCGCCACCCTACACAACCAGGACGAGATCGATCGTCTTGGAGTAAAGATCGGCGACTGGGTTCTGGTCGAACGCGGCGGCGATGTGATTCCCAAAATAGTAAAGGTCGTCGAAGACAAGGATCATCCGCGCGGCCATCGCACCTTCGAATTTCCCACGCACTGTCCTGAATGTGGAGGCAAAGTAGTGCGCGCCGAAGGCGAGGCCGACCATCGCTGCGTGAATGCCAAGTGCCCGGCGAAGCTGCGCGAGAGCCTGCTGCATTTCGCCTCGCGCGGCGTAATGAATATCGAGGGCATGGGCGAATCGCTAGTGAATCAGCTCGCCGATCGCGGACTGGTGAAAGACATTGCCGATATCTATGGGCTCGATGAAACCAAGCTGCTTTCTCTCGAGCGGATCGGGAAGAAATCTGCAGATAATCTTTTGCGCGAAATTGACGCCTCGAAGAAATTGCCTTTGGAACGAGTAATCCTGGGCTTGGGAATTCGATTTGTAGGCGAGCGCACGGCGGAGCTTCTCGCCGAGCATTTTGGCAGCATGGACACATTCATGAATGCCGGCTTCGACGAACTGCAGCAGGTCACCGAAGTCGGTCCCCGGGTGGGTGAAGCCATCACGGAGTTCTTCTCCGAGCCGCGCAATCGCGAGCTGGTCGAACGGCTGCGAAAAGCAGGCCTGCGCTTTGAAGGAGAGAAGAAAGAGCGGGGCACCAAACTGGCGGGCAAGACCTTCGTCCTGACCGGCACGCTGCCGAATCTCAGCCGCGACGAAGCCAAGAAAATGATCGAGGACGCCGGGGGGAAGGTCTCCGGCTCGGTCAGCAAGAAAACAGACTACGTCGTGGCGGGCAGCGATCCCGGCTCGAAGCTCGACAAGGCTCGGGATCTGAAGGTTGCTGTGATTGATGAGGACGTATTCAGGAGCCTTTTGAAATAGCCAACAAGCCGCCGGGACGCCCGTCTCCACGTTGGTCTGGCTTCATGCTCTCGCACCGAATCAGCGGCATTTAAGGCTTTTCTCCCACGCAAGAAGTGCCGGACCAGAGCGCAAGAATTACATGACTTTACGCGCCTGCGAGCCGCGAAAATCCACTGCTTAAGCGCAGAAAATCCCCATTTGAAGCAGAGTTGAACCTAGTTAGAACTAAGTCGAAAACATCTGGCACTTTAGGTGCTCAGATTGTTTGCACAATCGTAATCCAGCGGTACACTCTCTGCTAGAAAATCGCAAGACGCCAGCACCATCCGGTTCGCTCTTGGCCCGAGTCGGGAGTCAGCGTTGGAGCTAGCGACACTTGAACTAGAAAGAGACTGAAGGAGACATAGAACTCAATGTGGAAGCCAGCCAACCCCCAAGCGCCAAACCAGCCGAACAGCACTCCGGCACCTAACCCGACTCAGAGCAAGCCAGCCCCGACCCCGGCCATGGAGACCCCTCGCCCGATGCCAACTTCTGAACCAACTCCCGCTCCCGCCAACCGCAATGCCGTCCTGAACACCCAGGAGCAGGCGACGATCGGCAAGAGCCTCGTTATCAAGGGCGAAGTCACCGGATCCGAGTCGCTGTACATCGACGGCAAGGTCGAAGGCTCCATCCAGCTTCCGGGAAATCGCGTGACCATCGGCCGTAACGGCCAGGTTTCGGCGAACATCAACGCCCGCGAAGTGGTTGTGCTCGGCAAAGTTCGCGGCAACCTGACGGCCAGCGACCGCGTTGACATCCGCAACGAAGGCTCGCTCACCGGCGACGTCGTGGCGCAGCGCATCAGCATCGAAGATGGCGCCTTCTTCAAGGGCGGCATCGACATCCGCAAGCCCGGACAGCAGAAGGACAGCAAGGAGCCCGTCTCCATCGAGTCCTCGGCAGTCGCGGCTCGCGCTTAATCGGCTCCGTTTTATTTGACGGCCTGTCCTGCGCGAGCGGGACAGGCACGTCATTGCAGCAAAGGTCCAAAGAGAAATGATTCAGAAATTCCTGCAAGTCCTGTCGCTTAGCTGTCGTCATCGTCACACGTCAAAGCCATTCGCCGCAGCCAGCGCAAGCTCCAGCCGCAATTCGGATTGGGAGCCTGTAGGCCAGGGCGGCCATTATGTCGTCTGCCTCGATTGCGGCCAGAAGTTCGCCTATGACTGGAGCACGATGCAGGTGATTCGGAAAGTCAGCTAGCGATAGGCAATAAGCAGTAGGCAATAGGCCAAGATTCTGAGCGCCGGCGCGTTAGCGTCGGCGTTTTGCCTTTGGAGAGCTAACCCGTCGCGCTAACTTCAGCTTGCTTATTGCTTTGCAATTTTGAACGCTTCTCGCTATATACAGAGGACCGTGGCTGGCGCACCTGTCTCGATCCACTCGTCGGCAACTCGAGCGGCCGGCCGCTGGGTACAGCTCATCGCCGGAATTATCGCCATGATGGCGGTGGCGAACCTGCAGTACTCCTGGACTCTCTTCACTGGCGAGCTTACAGCCAGCCTCCACGCAACGCTGCCTGCAATCCAGGTGGCGTTCTCGACATTCCTCATCGCGGTCACTTGGCTTGTCCCGTTTGACGGCTACTTGATCGACCGCTTCGGTCCGCGTCCAATCATGATCTGCGCTGGAGTGCTCGTCGGTATTGGCTGGATAGGTGCTGGAAGAGCTTCGACGGTCACTGAGCTTGTGATCGTGTACACCATCGGTGGGATCGGCGCGGGCATCGTTTATGGCGGCACGATTGGCAATGCTCTGAAGTGGTTTCCTGATCGCCGCGGTCTCTGCGTTGGCCTGACGAGCGGCGCTTATGGACTCGGGACGGCGTTGACCGTTTCGGGAATCGCATCGATGATCCGCTCCTCCGGATACGCGCGCACTTTCATCGTGTGGGGGCTGGCGCAAGGAATTGTAGTTGTCCTATCGGCGCTCGTAATGGAGAACCCGCCCGACGACTGGATGCCCGCCGGCTATGCTCCAAATCGGGAGCGATCGACTGCAAAGGTTCTTAGCTCCGGACTCGAGATGTCGCCCTGGCAGATGATGCGAACCGGCCCATTCTGGCTCATCTACCTGATGATGACGCTCATGTCGTTCGGTGGACTGATGGTCACCGCTCAGCTAAGTCCGATTGCGAAGTTCCACAACGTAGACAAGGTCATCGTGATCTTCGGCATGTCCGCTCTCGTCCTGGCAATCCAGATCGATCGCATTCTCAATGGGCTTACTCGCCCATTTTGGGGCTGGGCTTCGGATCATCTCGGGCGGGAGAACACGATGTTTGCGGCATTCACGCTGGAAGCAGCTGCAGTATTCCTCCTGCTGCGGCTCGCCGATCATCCGGTTTGGTTCATCGCACTCTCCGGCCTGTGCTTCTTCGCGTGGGGTGAAATCTTCTCGTTATTCCCATCGATTACTGCGGATCTGTTCGGAGCAAAATGGGCGACCACAAACTTCGGAGTAGTGCTCACCGGGGCAGGAGTCGCGTCCATTTTCGCCGGGCCGATAGCCGCAATGGCTTCAGTGAAATCCGGCAACTGGACCAGCGTGTTCTGGGCCATGATCGCCTGCGACATCATCTCGGCCCTGCTCGCGCTTTTCTGGCTCAAGCCCACGGCGCGCAGATTGCTAACTCCGCGCGATCAATAAAATCCGTGGGATCAGTGGCGGGTTTCGTTTTACAAATCCTTGACAATTCGTCCCTGACCGGTTGATACCCTAAATCAACCAAAACTCAGCATGGATCGTATCCTCGTTATTGAAGATGACCCGAAGGTTCAACGGGCGATGAGCCGTCTTTTTGAGCCCGAAGGCTTCGCCGTGGAAATCGCCGGAACCGGTGATGCAGGCCTTCAGGCCTTTGCCGCCCGACAGCCCAATGTCGTCATTCTCGATTTGCGTATGCCCGGAATGGGAGGACGCGAAGTTTGCCAGCAGATCAAGCGGCGGGCTCCCGCAATGCCGATCATCGTAGTGAGCGCGGCATCCGACGTGATGGACAAGGTTCTGCTGCTGGAGCTTGGCGCCGACGACTACGTCACCAAGCCATTCTCCCCGCGCGAGCTTCTGGCGCGCACGCGTGCGGCACTCCGGCGCTCAACCCGCGTTCCGAATGAGGAACGCTTTGCTTTTGACGAAGTCTCCGTCGACTTCACGCGCATGCAGCTCACTCGATCGGGCGAGCCGGTGACTATGACCGCGCAGGAGTTCAAGGTGCTGAAGTTCATGGTAGAAAACCGCGAGCGCGTGATCTCGCGCGATGAGCTATTGAACGAAGTCTGGGGCTATCAGGATTATCCAAGCACGCGCACGGTGGACAATCACATCCTCAAGCTCCGCCAGAAGCTGGAACAGGAGCCGGCGAATCCCGCGCACTTCCTCACCGTACATGGCGTAGGATACCGCTTCGTGCCGTAGTCAATTCCGTGACCCTTCGCGCCAAATTCCTGCTTGCGCTGCTGCTCATCTCCGTCTTCCTGACGGGAGCCAGCCTCATCGTTGTCCGACGCGTAGTAAGCGCACACGTTCGTGCGCAGGTCATTCAGGACGTACATAACTCTGTCACTACCTTCGAGAACGTACAGCGCCAGCGCGAGGAAAACTTGGTGCGCTCGGCCGATCTCATGGCCGATCTGTCGATCATCCGTGCTCTTATGACTACGCATCACGCAGCCACGATTCAGGACGCGTCGACCGAACAATGGCAAACCGCCGGCAGCGATCTCCTCGTCCTTACCGACGCCGGCGGCAAGATGATGGCACTGCAGTCAAACTCCCGGGATTTGAGTCGTGATGAGATCCAAAAGCAGGTAACTTCATCGCTCCCTCCAGCGGAAGGCGTTTCCTGGTGGCTCTGCGGTAAACATCTGTTCGAAGTCGCGATGCGTCCGATTTACCTGGGCGAAGCAGAACGAAATCGCGTGGTTGGATTTCTAGCGCTCGGATCGGAGATTGATGAGAAGGTAGCCCGCGAGCTGAGTCAGGTTGCCGGCAGCCAGGTAATCTTCCGCGCGAATGATTCGCTGGTGCGCAGCACGCTTGCGCCTGCGCAGGAACGGGATTTCTCTTCGAAGCTTCCGGATTCGCTGCTGGCGCGCTCCCCGCGAGAAATCAGTCTCGGCGACGAGAAGTTTCTTGCCGAGGACGTTCAGCTCTCGGCCGCTCCAACGCATGTTCGTCTCACCGTTCTCAAGTCGCTCGACCAGTCCACCCGCTTCCTCACCGATCTCGATCGCCTCATTCTCGCTTTGGGAATTCTCGCTCTCGTCTTCGGCGCGACCCTGGTTTGGATCATCTCCAGCAGCATCACCAAGCCGCTGAGCTCTCTCGTCGAAGGCGTGCGTGCGCTGGGCCAGTCGGACTTCGAGTATCCACTAACCAAAGGCGGACGCGACGAAGTGGCTGAGCTGACTGCGGCCTTCAGCCGCATGCGCGCCGATCTGCAGCAAAGTCAGCACGAATTGCTCGAAAGCGAACGCCTCGCGACCATCGGACGTATGGCCAGTTCAATTTCGCACGATTTGCGGCACTATCTCTCGGCCATCTTTTCTAATGCAGAGTTCTTGAGCGACTCCCGCCGCGCTGTTGCCGAAAAGCAGGAGCTTTATGAAGAGATTCGAATCTCCGTCATGCAGATGAACGAACTCATCGACTCGCTGCTCGAGTTTTCGCGTACCCGTGAGTCGCTGCGCCTCGGACTTTCGCATCCTGAAGAAGCGATTCAGGCGGCCATCCAGAGTATCCGCACACGCCCCGAATTTCGGAACGTCGCGTTTGCCGTTAGCTCCACCGGCACTCATGAAGGCATGTATGACATGAAGCGCCTGGAGCGCGTCTTTCACAATCTTTTCTTGAATGCGTGCGAGGCGGCTTGTACTGAATCGGGAAGGATTCAGGTGGACATCCGCGAACTGGATAGCAGAGTCGAAATTCGCGTTATCGACAACGGACGCGGCATTTCGCAAGATCATCAAGCCAAAATCTTCGAACCTTTCTTCACGCACGGCAAAGCCAACGGCACCGGCCTGGGGCTGACGATTGCGCAGAAGATCGTTCAAGACCACGGCGGCGATCTCAGAATCGAGAGGACCTCAGCAGAAGGAACCTCGATTCTGGTCACTCTGCCCGTTTTGGGACCCACCCTGGCAGGCCATAAGGTTGTAACCAGCACTCCGGTGAACGTGATCTGACCTGGCTTCACGGGACCGGAACCCGAAGGAGTCTTGCACATGAAAGTTCCAATTGCCGGAAGCGTCATGCTCCTGGTCATTGCCAGCGTAGCTCTCGGTCAGCAGGCCTCGTCGACAAACGCAAACGGCTCTGAGTCACAACTGGCGGACGCAGTGCGCCAGCTTCAGGCTCAGATTTCGGAGCTGCAAAACTCGGTGGCGGAGCTGCGCAGCGAGGCCGATCGCTATCGCGCACAGACGCTGGAGCTGGAGCGCCGACTGGAGGCGGTCGCGCCTGCTTCGGCTGCGCCGAATGTTGAGCCGACCCCTCAGGCGCTGAGCACGGAGGCGGAGCAACAGACTCCTTCATCCTCGACGAGCGCGCGGCTGGCCAAACTCGAAGACGAATACTCCCTGCTCACCGGCAAAGTGGACGATCAGTATCAGACAAAAGTTGAGAGTGGATCGAGATATCGTGTGCGACTCTCCGGCCTGGTCATGCTGAACATGTTCGGCAATCGCGGCGTTCCCGACAGCATCGACAATCCTGGCGTTGCGATTGCCAGCTACGGGCTGTATGGCACAGGCTCGGTCGCAGGTACGCTGCGGCAGTCGCAAATGGGAGTGGAGATCTTCGGACCAGAATGGGCCGGAGCCCGAGTGAGCGGCGATCTCCGTTTCGATTTTGCCGGAGGTTTTCCCGACACCGATAACGGCAGCGTGCTCGGCCTGATGCGGCTGCGAACCGGTAACGTTCGCATGGATTGGTCACATACGTCCCTTACGGCCGGACAAGACGCGCCCATGTTTTCTGCGATCTCGCCGACTTCGCTCATTGCGCTGGCGCAGCCGGAATTCGCGTATGCCGGCAATTTGTGGACCTGGGTGCCGCAGGTGCAACTGCAGCACTGGGTCGATTTGGGAAGTTCACAGCGACTGAATTTCTCGGCGGGTATTCTCGATCCACTCACCGGCGAAAGCCCGCGGGGGCAGTTTTATCGGGCAGCAGGAGCGGGCGAGCTCTCGCGTCAGCCTGGATACTCCGCGCGCATTGGATGGTCGGGCGGCAAAGATGAAGATCATCCCGCGTCGTTCAATGTTGGAGGCTACTTCAGCCGGCAGAATTGGGGATTCAACCGCGTCGTCGATGGCTGGGCGGGAACCGCAGATTGGCAGATTCCGCTCATTTCTCGTCTGGGTCTCAAAGGAGAATTCTTTCGCGGACAAGCTCTGGGTGGATTTGGCGCCAGCAGCGGCCAGAGCGTCGTTTATTCAGACGTGTTGCAGAATCCACTCGCTATCGTGAAAGGCCTCGATGACGTCGGTGGATGGAGTCAACTCAGCCTGCAAGCAAGGCCTACTCTGCAGTTCAATGCTGGATACGGGCTCGATAATCCGTTCTCAAAGCAGATTCGGCAATTCGCCGCGCGTCAAAACGTGCTCTATCCCGGTTTGGGAAGGAACATAAGCGCCATGGGCAATGTGATTTACCGTCCGCGGTCTGATCTTCTGTTCTCTCTCGAGTATCGCCACATCGTTTCCTCGCGGCTGACGAACGTGCGGGCTTCAGCGGACAATATTGGCATGGGCATCGGGTTGCTGTTCTGATGAAATCTGTTCACATTCGGTCCTCGATAGCGACCGTAGCATACCTCTGCGCACTCGCGCTGCCTCTTCGCTCCGCGGAGGTTACAGCATCGGTTCGCGTGAGTGGTGTGAACAGCGGCGATCCGAGCGGAGCCGTGGTTTCACTCACGCCACTGGATCCAGCGCAGCGGCAGGCGCTCAAGGAACCTCCTGTTCATGCCACCCTGCTCCAGAAAAACAAAACTTTTTCTCCGCATGTCCTCGTAGTCCCGCCAGGTTCAACTGTTGATTTCCCCAATCATGATCCCTTCTTTCACAACGTCTTTTCTTTGTTCGAAGGTAAGAGGTTCGATTTGGGACTCTACGAGTCTGGCGCAAGCCGTTCGGTGAAGTTCGATCGCACGGGCGTGAGCTACATCTTCTGCAACATCCATCCACAGATGAACGCGATTGTCATCTCGCTCGACACGCCGTACTACGCGATCGTCGGCAGTTCGGGCGAGGCCAAGATCGCGAATGTCCAGCCCGGTGAATATCTCATGCAGGTATGGGCGGAAGGTTTGACGCGCGAGCAGATGGACAAACTCTCGCGCCGAATCACGGTTAGTGATGCGCCGATCAAACTAGGCGCGTTGGAAATTCCATCAACCGAAACCTTGGCTCAACACAAAAATAAGTACGGCCGCACCTACGATCCAAGCACTGCCGCGCCCTACGAACCACACTAGATCAAAACCTCTGAACACGGAGGACACGAAGGTTAGATTGGCTAGGCGGAACGCTTGACAATTTCGCAATGTGAGCTCTCTTCCTTAGCACCTACTACAGCGACTGACGTAGAGCAGTGTCTTAGTTGCTGTATCCCCAATATCCTGTCATCCTGAGCCAAGGAGCGAAGCGACGCGGGCGAAGGACCCTGTAGTTTCCCTTTTTTGGCTACACCAACACTGAAATCGCTCTAGTTTCCTCTGTGGCTTCTGTGTCCTCCGTGTTCAAAGCCTTTGATTTTTCGCCGAAAATCAGAAAAATCGGGTTACTCTCACAGCACACCCCTTCCAGGAGCGCATCATGGATCCAAGCCTCATTGGCTTTATCGTTCTTGCTGTCATCGTCGTCGCCACCATTCTCAGTGGACTGTTCACTGTCGACACCGCCGAAGCTGCCGTCATTCAGCGCTTCGGCAAATTCGTGCGCATCGCCGGCCCGGGACTGAATTTCAAGCTGCCGTGGTTCGAGCACGTTGCCGGACGTGTGAATCTACGCGTTCAACAGTTCCGCGTTGAAGTCGAGACCAAAACGCGTGACAACGTCTTCGTGAAAGTCATGGTCTCAGTCCAATATCAAGTTCTTCAGGACAAGGTGTATCAGGCGTACTACAAGCTCCAATCACCTGGAGAGCAGATCACGTCATACGTCTTCGACTCAGTGCGGTCGCAGGTTCCGAAGATGGCCGTCGACGATGTCTTCGAAAAGAAAGATGACGTCGCCGATGCCGTGAAGACGGAGCTTTCCAACGTCATGAACGATTTTGGCTACATCATCATCAAAGCGCTCGTCACCGACGTGGATCCCGATCCCAAAGTGAAATCGGCGATGAACGACATCAACGCGGCGCAACGCGAGCAGGTGGCAGCGCAGGCTCGCGGTGAAGCCGAGAAGATTCTCAAAGTAAAACAGGCCGAAGCCGACGCCGAAAGCAAAGCCCTGCAGGGTAAAGGCATCGCCGATCAGCGCAAAGCAATCATCAACGGTCTGCGCGAGTCGGTTGAGGCGTTCAAAGAGAGCATCGAAGGCGCGCAAGCCAAAGACGTGATGGCACTGGTGCTGATGACGCAATACTTCGACACGCTCAAAGAGATTGGTTCGCAGGACAAGAGCAACACCATCCTGATGCCGCATTCTCCCGGCGCCATGATGGATTTCTATCAGCAGATTCAAAACGCGACGCTCATCGGCAGCGAGGCAGCAGCGAAGGTGCAGGCCGCGGCGGCAGGAGGGAAGGGATGATTGGCCCACTGCCTGGTCGGTAATTGCGCACTCTATACAGACACTGTCATCCCTCAAGCCGCAGCGTGGCTGTGTAAAGCCTCCTGAAGCTCTAAGCGGCTTGGGGGATCTGCTTTTCTTCAGAGGCAAACAACAGATCCCCCGCGCAGCAAAAGCAATATTCCTAGACCGAGTGGTTCTTCGCTGCTGCGCGACGGATGACAGTGTTATATCGAAAGCGCAGCTAAGACGAATGAGAGTTGGAGCAAAATCCTTCGAGTGCTCTCGAAGCTAGAAAAAGTTACAGCGGAATATTCCCGTGCTTCTTCGGCGGGTTCTTGTCCCGCTTCGTGTCGAGCATCTCTAGCGCATCGATCAGCTTCTTGCGCGTTTCGCGCGGACGGATGACCGCATCGATATATCCGCGTTCGGCAGCGACATAAGGATTTGCAAAGCGCTCGCGAAACTCGTCGATTTTCTTGCTGCGCTCGCGTTCAAGAATCGCCGTGCGCTCGGCTTCGGTTTTGCCCATCTGCGCGGCGCGTTCGAGTTCGCGCTTGTAGACGATGTTCACGGCGCCTTCCGGACCCATAACAGCGATCTCCGCGGTCGGCCAGGCATAGTTCACGTCGGTGCGAATGTGCTTTGACGACATCACGCAATAAGCTCCGCCATAAGCCTTGCGCGTGATCACTGTCATTTTGGGAACGGTCGCTTCGGCAAAGGCAAAGAGCAGCTTGGCGCCATGGCGAATAATGCCGCCGTACTCCTGCTGCGTGCCGGGAAGAAATCCGGGAACATCTTCGAACGTGACCAGCGGAATGTTGAACGCATCGCAGAAACGCACGAATCGTGCGCCTTTGTCCGAGGCGTTAATATCGAGCACGCCAGCCAGAAACGCGGGCTGATTTGCCACGACGCCAACTGGCCGGCCATTCAGCCGCGCAAATCCGACGACCAGGTTCTTCGCATACAGCTCCTGCACCTCGAAGAAGTAGCCGTCATCGACCACGCGCGTGATCACGTCCTTAATGTCGTAAGGCTGATTGGAAAGCGCAGGAACGATTGCGTCGAGCTCGGCATCGCCGCGATCGATAGGATCGGTCGTGGTACGCCGCGGAGGATCGTCCAGGTTGTTGGACGGAATAAAACTCATCAGTTCGCGGATCATCGACAGGCACTCGGCATCATCGTGAGCCAGAAACTGCGCGACACCCGAAGTTTCATTATGGGTCGCGGCCCCGCCAAGCTGGTCTTTGGTGACTTCTTCGTGTGTAACCGTCTTGATCACATCCGGACCAGTCACGAACATGTACGACGTCTTATCTACCATGAAGATGAAGTCGGTGATTGCCGGTGAATAGACGGCGCCGCCCGCGCAAGGTCCCATAATCGCCGAAAGCTGGGGAATCACGCCGCTTGCCAGCGTGTTGCGCAGAAAGATATCGGCATATCCAGCGAGCGACATCACGCCTTCCTGAATGCGCGCTCCGCCAGAATCGTTCAGCCCAATCACCGGCGCACCAACGCGCATGGCCATGTCCATGATCTTCACGATCTTGGCTGCGTTGGCTTCCGACAGCGATCCTCCGAAAACGGTGAAGTCCTGAGCAAAGACGAAGACGAGCCGTCCCTCGATGCGGCCATAGCCGGTAACGAAGCCATCACCGAGGATCTTCTGCTGATCCATGCCGAAGTCGCTGGCGCGATGAGTGACAAAGCGATCAGTCTCCTCGAATGTGCCCTCATCGAGAAGAAAGTTAATGCGCTCGCGCGCCGAGAGCTTCCCTTCTTTATGCTGACGCTCGCGCCGTTCAGGTCCGCCACCGCTTTCCGCAGCCGTATCACGGCGCTTCAACTCTTCCAGCTTCTGCTCAAGATTCATCGCAAGGATTATAGGAGCAGGAGAGCCCGGTCCATCCATTGTTGGCGGGAACCCGCATTTATGCCGGGCGGCCCTTCAGCGCAATGAAAAATGCTCGAATGGCTTTTGCGCTTTGGCGCTGGCGAAGCCCAGGGGTTAAGCCGGATTCTTTCGCTGATCTTTAGACTGGACTAAAGCCCGCCCCCGAGCGGAAGGCGGGGGTTTCCACACAAACCAAGTCGGGAAATTGGACCAAAGGAACGGAGACGTCCACCACAAATATGAACAGGTTGATTTCGAACCTTGTTTTTGAAGCTCGTTCTGAAAGGAAACACCCAATCAGTGTCGCGACAGCGCAATGATGCTCACGATCAAAGCGCCGACCGACGCGACCGACGCAACGACGGCGGCGATCAAAATCGTGCGCTGCTGATCGATAACCCGCGTCATCTCACGCTGCAGTGCCGCCGATTGTTCATCGATGACTCGCAGCCGCTGATGGACGGCCTCGAGTCCTGAGCGCAGTTCCATCAGGTCAGAGCGGTTTGCGCGCAGCACCTCGGCAGCGTAGTTCTGAAATTCTTCATTCCCCGTGTCCCGAACCGGGGCAGTCGCCATGCGGCGTGCGGTGTACAGCTCCATCAGTGGAAGCAGCTTGCGGGCGTATCCGAGGAGCTCCATCAGGACTTCGAGCATTACGCTTTCCTCAGCGGCATGGCTGCGGCGGGCTCGCGCATTGTGAACGACTGCTGTCCGAGGCCGAGCGCGTGCAGCACAGTGCGATGCATATCATCGAAAGGCGCCGGTTTGCCGGTCCAGATTTCGAATTGACGCGCGCCCTGGTGAACGAACATCTCCGAGCCGGCAATCACTTGAATGCCTTTGGCACGAGCCATCTTCACCAGCTTGGTTTCCGCCGGGTTGTAGATCATTTCGAATAGGTAACGCGCCTGAAGCTCCGATTCTTCAATCGGCGATTGCGGACGCGCCCCCATGCCAACCGGCGTTGCGTTGATGATGACGTCGAACTGGAGCTTCTTCAGGTGTTGATGCGAGACATAGTGTGCGTGCGCCTGGCGCGCCAGTTTCTGGCCTTTTTCTGCAGAGCGGTTCATCACCCATACCTCAGAGCTGCGCTCGCGTAGTCCGAACACCGCTGCACGCGCTGCGCCGCCGGCGCCGATCACGAGAATCTTTGCGCCTGCAAGGTTCAGCCGCTGCTCCAGCGGACGCACCACGCCGGCGACATCGGTATTGAAGCCATAGAGCTTGCCATCCTGCGAGCGGATGAGCGTGTTGCACGCGCCTATCCTTTCACTCAGCGCGTCGGTTTTGTCCAGGTGCTCAAGAACATCTTCCTTGAGCGGCATGGTGATGCTGAGACCCTGGATGGGGACCTCGCGCACACACGTGAGCAGATCTTTCACGTCGCTGGTTTGCAGCGGAACGTAGACCGCGTTAATGTTCTCGCGGCGGAAAGCCGTGTTCATCATCTGCGGCGAAAGCGAGTGGGCGATGGGATCGCCGGCGACGCCATAAACTTTCGTCGCGGCATCCACCATATCGATGCGATAGACATCGCGCAGAACCCGGGCAGCAATCTGTCCCGGAGCAGTTTCCTCCCCGGTCTGTGCCGAAGCGAAAGTAAAGGCGCTGCCGAACCGGACGTTCAGGATACGGCTCACAATCCCCTGCTCACCCATGCAAACACCGACCGTGCTGGCCACGTCGGACCGCTGTTCAAGCAGGCGAATCATCTTGACGTTATCGGCGAGAGACTTCGCCGTAGAGACGATTTTGATGTAATCGGCGCCAAGCTCCCGCATCGAATCCCAAGTCTCTTCCAGCTTTTTGGTACCGCGAAAATCATGGAAGGAAATCATCAGCCCAGCCTGCTGGCGGAGCTTGGATATTTCCTGTTCTTTCAGTGAGTTAGCTGTTTCAAGCTCGATGTCTACCAGTTGACATCCAGCCGCCGCAGCTTTGCCCAGGACTTCGATCTGCGAAGCCACCGATCCGCGGTACTTACCCCCATTTACCGCTCGCCGACAGGTCGCGACCAGCATGACATCGCGATGAAACTCGGCAAATTGCTTGAGCTTCGGAAACAGCATTGCCGGTTTGGAGAGATAGTCTAAACGCAACTCCAGCAAGGAGTTATCGTAGGCGGCCGACTCGATTTTGTGCATGAAATCGGCCGGATTATCGGCAAAGAGCGCTACGCAAACGCGCGGGAGCCGATGTCGCAGGAACCGCACCGCGTAGCTTGGGGTTTCGATTTTCATCTACTTGCGCCGGACGGGCATCTTAACGGTGCACAATCCTAGATGCAACTCTAAATGCTTCCGACGCGGGAACCAACCGGATTCCCTGTATTCATCTGGTTACTACGAGCGGCAGCCACAGTCGGGTATGCTCGGCTACGGTGGAGAGGGTTCCGTCTGCGCCAACGCGTGCTTTCTCAACGGACACTCCCTAAAGTGCTCTTTTCCAGAGACTTGAATGTCCCTGATGCTGGAGGAATATGAGAAATCTACTTGCCGTTTCGCTGCTCGCGGCAGCCGCCGCCTGGGCACAGGATCAGCCTGCCGCCCAGACCAGCGCGCCCCCATCGACGCAGACTCAGCAGCAGCCAGCTCCAGCTCAGCCGCAAACAGCGCCACAACAGGCGCCATCGGCGCAGCAAACCCAGCCTACTGAGACTCAGACAGCGCCTGCGCAAGCACCGGCTGCTCAGCCGCAGCCCGCGATTCGCCGCACCAATCTTACTGAGCTATTTCACGGTCCGACCTTGTCCGAGGTTTATTGTGCTGGATTCATTTCCAAAGAGAAGCTGAAACCCAGCGGCACCATGGTCGCAGGCAATTATTCTCCTGACCAGGCGCAGTACACCGAAAACGGCTACATATTTCTCGCGGGAAATGATCTGCAGGAGGGGAAAGAATATCTCCTGCTGCGCCATGCCCAAGACCCCAACCAGTACCAGTCATTTCCCGGGCAGCTTGGGATTTTGAAGAGCATGGGCGAGCTGTATCAGGATCTCGGACGAGCGAAGGTTCTCTATCTCCGCAACAAGACCGCCGTCGCGCACATTGAGTCAAGTTGCAGCGACGTAATGCCGGGAGATATTGCCGTTCCATTTCAGGAACGGCCGCGGCCGGAATTCAAGCAGACCACGTTCGAGCGTTTCGCTCCTCCGAACGGAAAGACCACCGGTCGCATCGTGATGGGACGTGATTTGGATACGGAGTTCGGCTCCCATCGCATTGTCTATCTGAATGTCGGCGAATCTCAGGGAGTGAAGCCCGGCGACTATTTCCGCATCACGCGCGAATATTCGGCGGCGGCGCACAATCCTGCCGAATCGCTCGGGTTTGAAGCTCCCGCTTATGACGACACCCAGAAAGACCCGTCGAAATTCAATTTCCGCACACAGGCTGGAGAATTACCGCGTCGCACTGTTGGGGAACTGATGGTCATCAATGCGGGACCGAATTCTTCAACCGCGCTCACCACCTACACTCCAGAGGATGCTCGTCTCGGCGATGGCGTGGAGATGATTGACGCCACACCGTACCCGCCTCCGCCGCCTGAAGCGGTGGCTGCTCCTGAGCCTCCAACAATTAGTTGTTCGGTGAGTCGCTCGACCATCCAGGTGGGCGAGACGGCAAACATCACCTGCAACGGCGTTCCCGAGGAAGGCCATACGGTAACGTACAACTATCAGGCGAGCGCCGGCCAAATTGCCCCGCACGACAGCCGCGCTACATTGACCGGAACGGCACCCGGCCCGGTTACAGTTACCGCCACGGCTGTCGACGATCGCAACCTCTCTGCACAAACCACCGTAAACGTGGATGTGCAGGCAGCTCCGACTCCGGTGTCTCCCACTTCGGCGCCCACTCCTGCGCTGCTGAACGAACTGATCTTCAAGCCCAACAGCGCGCGTGTAGATAACAAAGCCAAAGCCTTACTTGATGACGATGCGCTTCGCCTGCAACGCGACGCCAATGCCACGATGATCATCGAGGGATCTTCGAATCCGTCGGAGAACGAAGCTCTCGCTACTCAGCGCGCGGAGAACGCTAAGACGTATCTGGTCCAAAGCAAAGGCATCGATCCTAATCGCATTCAAACGCGGCCTGCTGCCAGCAAGACCGGTGCAAAGGTTAACGTGATCATGGTTCCTGCAGGTGCTGGACCGCAGTAGGATTCAATACCAGCAAGGTTCCACACGGGGCATGCTCCAGGCATGCCCCGTTTTGTTGCAAATCGCACATCAGTAATTCGGGCGACGGCATTTCTGTTGCTCTTCCAGTCCCAAAATGGTCCACAAGATTTCGCTTGACTTTCGCCCGATTTCGTCATAGCACGGATGTAGGAGGTCAGAATTTTCATGACCCATCGCAGGAGATCACAGATTGGGGATATCTGGCGTCCATCGAGTCCACTTGGTCCATGCGGTCCGAATGATAGACGACGTGGACTGGGTGGACTCTATGGCATCGACGGCCAACAGCTTTCATGTTGCGATCGGCGTTAACCCCGATCACTCGGGGGTTAACGCCGTGGAAAAAAGGGGGTTAACGCTGTGGAAAATTCGGCGTTAACGCCGTGGAAAACTTGGGGTTAACGCCAGCATGAAAAAGCTCCGCATCGCAGCCTCGCAATCGAAGGCCATCAATCAACAACTCACTTGTTTGCTTGCGTTTCGCGGCGCCATGAAAGAGCGAGAGGATCTTGCTTTTGAACAGGCAGAAAGCTGCAAGGACGATTTACGCGATTTGTTTTCGACGATTCACCGTGAGACGACTGGGCTTCCAAACAAAACTTTACATCCCATTCCGCCACTTTTCTGCAGCAGCACCGTCTTTCTAATACAGTGAAATGCAGGTACTTACGATGAAGACTGCTATCCGAATTGCAATGAGTCTGGCTCTCGCGTGCTCTTTTGCCGCTGCCCAGCAGGCGCCTACCGATCAGCCAGGACAAGGCCAGGAGCGCCGAGGCTTCGGCGGCCGTGAGTTTCGCGGCGTTGTCGGACAGATCACCGAAGTCTCAGGCTCGACCCTCAAGCTCAAGCTGCGCGACGGCTCCATGGGAACCGTGAACATCACTTCTGATACGCGCTTCCGCAAAGCCGGTCAGCAGGCTCAGCTCTCCGATTTCAAAGTTGGCGATAATGTAATGGTCCGCGGCGATTCCACGGGCGACAAAACCTGGACAGCACAGGTCGTGGGTGAAGGTCCATCGCAGGCGCAGATGCAGGAGATGCAGCAGCGCATGAAAGACGCGATGGGCAAGACCATGGTTATTGGCGATGTGAAGTCGATCGATCCGCCGAAGCTCACAGTCACGCGCACCGATGGCGTGGAGCAAACGATCGAGGCCGATGAGAACACCTCGTTTCGCAAAGGGCGCGACGAGAGCATCACCATGCCCGACATCAAAGTTGGTGACACAATCTTTGCTCGCGGCGAGCTGAAGAATGGAACATTCGTTCCCACAGCCGTGAACGTCGTGCCTCCCGAAATGGCACGCCGCATGAAAGAGAATGGCGGCGGAATGTTCATGATGGACGGCGGTCCGCGACGCCAACGTGAGGGCCAGCAGCCGCCGGCCGAAGCTGGCCAGCAAAGTCAACCCAAGTAGTCGATGAACAAATCCGTCATTTCCGACTTGCGGCTTGCTGCCGCAGGCTGCGCGCTGCTGCTGTCCGCCATAAGCGGCTCTGCGCAGACGACCACTGCGGCCGCATCTTCAGCGGCGCCGCCGGCTTCACAGCGGGCGTCAGCGATTTCCGTGCCTCAATTCACTGTACGGGGCACGATCAAGGCAGGCGTGACTCCGCTGCCTGGAGTCACGGTTACCGCGTCGAATACGCTCACCGGAAAGAAAGTGTCCACGGCAACGGCGCCCGATGGTTCCTTTGCGCTGACACTGCCCTCACGCGGGCGCTACGTGATCAAAGCCGAGCAGGCAGCATTCGCGCCATCGACGAAGGAAGTCGTCATCACACCCGAGGCGCCGCAGGCCACTGTCGACGCCGACCTCATGCTTGCCTCGCGCGCGCAAGTGCTGGCTGCACAGCAGCAGCAAGGCGCAGCAGAGCAGGTTGCCGCCGCACTCGCCAATCGCGGAATGCAGAGTCTCTCAGTCACAGAATCGGATAACGGCGGAATGCCAGGTGCTGACACAACAGGACAAACCGGCGGGCTGCCGCTGAACGGAGCCGGAGCCGATGCTCCTACGGAGTCGGTTTCCGTTTCCGGCGCCATGGGACAGGCGCAGAACTTTGGCATGAATCCTGACGAACTCGAAGACCGCATACAGGAAATGCGCGAGCGCATGCAGCGCGAAGGCGGCGCAGGCGGCGGGAACATGGTCTTCGTCGGACCGGGCGAAGGTGGCGGCTTCGGCGGTCCTGGGGGAGGACCTCGCGGTGGCCCCGGTGGCGGCCCGGTGCTGATGCTGGGTGGTCGGATGGTAGGTCGATTCAACGTAAATCAGCCACACGGTTCGATTTTCTACAGCACCAATAATTCCATCTTCGATGCTGCGCCGTTTCAGATCAATGGGCTTGGGAGCTCAGTTGCACCGACACAAAAGTCTGATTACGCGCAGCATCGCTTCGGCGTCACGATCGGTTCGCCGCTCAAGATTCCTCACATCGTCAACAGCCAGAAAACTTTCGTCTTTTTCAACTGGACGGGCGGTCGCAATGAGAATCCGTATGACAACTTCTCAACCGTTCCGACAGTGGCTGAGCGACAAGGTGATTTTTCAAGTTTAGGCAAACAACTCATTGATCCAACAACTGGTCAGCCGTTGCCCGGAAATCAAATTACGAATGTCAATCCCGCTGCTCAGGCGCTGCTGCAGTTTATTCCCTTGCCCAACTTGCCTGGCACCGTGAACAACTTCCACTACGTGACTTCGCTGCAGCAGAACAACGATCAAATCGCAATTCGCCTGATTCACAACTTCGGTGAAGGAGCCACCTTCATGCCTGGTGGTGGACGCGGTGGACGAGGTGGACGCGGTGGACGGCGTTTGCAGAACAACATCAATTTCAACCTGAATTACAGCGATTCGAACAATCAGGTTTCGAATCCGTTTCCCACGTTGCTTGGAACAACTCAGTCGTCGGGCATCAACACCGGAGTGGGGTGGGTTGCGAGCAAGAACCGCATCACCAACAATCTGCATTTCAACTACAACCGCAGCCACTCTCATCTGAGCAACCTCTTTCAGAACAGCGAGAACGTCGCAGCCATCGCTGGCATCAACGGTGTATCCCAGGATCCGTTCAACTACGGCGTTCCCACTTTGGCATTCAACAATTTCCAGACCGTAAACGATACCGGCGGGAGCCTGATCGACGATCAGACGTTCTCCTGGTCAGACAGCGTGATCTGGCGCCATGGCAAGCACAACCTTCGTTTGGGCGGCGATTTCCGGCGAATCTACAACGACATTCGCAGTGCCCAGAACGCGCGTGGATCATTCACGTTCACCGACGCCGGTAGCTTCCCAGGTTCCAGCAGCGGCTACGACTTTGCTAACTTCCTGCTGGGACTGCCGGCTCAGACTTCGATTCAAGGTGGCAGCGAAACCTACAACTTCCGTCAGAACTCATGGGATATTTTCGTTCAGGACGATTGGCGCATAACCGGTAGCCTGAGTCTCAATTTGGGACTGCGCTATGAATATGTCTCTCCGTTTAGCGAGGCCAACAACCGCATCGTGAATTTGGATCTGAATCCGACGATTACGGCCGCGGTACCAGTGCTCCCCGGCAGTACGGGACCATTCACGGGAGAATTTCCGATCACGGTAGTCGAGCCTGATCGAAATAATTTCGCTCCGCGTGTGGGATTCGCGTGGAGGGCGATGAAAAAAACCGTTGTTCGCGGTGGGTATGGCATCAACTACAACACCGGACAGTATGGAAGTATCGTCCAGAATCTGGCGTTTCAGCCTCCCTTTGCATTTACCTCAACGAACGTCAGCTCGCCTGGGCAGGTGCTCACGCTGGAAAACGGATTTCCGCCACCGACGGCGGCAGTTACTAACAACTTCGCTGTCGATAAAAATTACAAGCTCGGTTATGTGCAGATCTGGAACTTGAATATCCAGCGCGAGATTACACCATCGTTGTTGTTGAATCTTGGGTACAACGGATCTAAAGGCACAGATCTCGACATGGACCGCGCGCCGAACCGCCTACCGGATGGGACATTGCGCATTGCAGACGTTCAGCCGTTCATCCTGGAAACATCGCAGGGCGATTCGATCATGCACGCTGCTACCGTTCAATTACGCAAGCGCATGCGCCACGGGATGGCAGCGCAGGGAACGTACGTCTTCTCCAAATCGATCGACAACGCTTCGAGCATCGGCGGTGGTGCGGTGGTCGTGGCGCAGAACGATCTCGATCTTGCGGCCGAACGAGGTCTCTCCAGCTTCGATCAGCGCCACAAATTCAATGGCAACTTCACCTATGAACTGCCGTTCGGCACTGGCAAGAAATGGCTGAACAACAATGGTGGCTGGCTCGAGAATGTCTTTGGCGATTGGTTGTGGAGCGGCAACGTGACGCTTGCGTCTGGATTCTCATTCACTCCTCGCATTCTGGGGAATCCTGCCGACATCGCCCAAGGCTTAAACGGCGTTTTGCGCGCGAACATCGTCGGAGAGCCGTACAGCGGAACGTGTCCGAATGGATTCCCCGTCGGCACGATCGAGTGCTGGTTCAACACCTCGGCATTCGCTCCTCCCGCTGCGGGAACGTTCGGCGATGCGCGGCGCAACAGCATCATTGGGCCGGGACAGTTCACCTTTGGCATGTCAGTCAGCAAGACGCTGCTGGCCAAAGACACGCGCGCGCTCGAACTGCGAATTTCAGCCAACAACGTCTTCAATCATCCGGAGTACACGAGTATCGGAACGGTTCTTGGAACGCCGACTTACGGGCAGGTGATCGCTGCAGGTTCGATGCGAACGGTGAACTTGAGTGCGAGGTACAGGTTCTGATGAGGATTTTTTTCTCCGCTTCCGATGCCGTGAAAATGCCACAACGTGAATCCCACGAAGAATTGTCATCCCTCGCTCCGCCACCAGACAGCGCACGGAACCGTCACTCTGGTTTTGCGGAGCGGGGGACCTGCTGTTTTGTCGCCGGGGAAGCAAAAGCAGGTCCCCTCGACCGCAAAAACACGAAGACGGGAGGGGAAGTTCTTTGCGGCGGTCGAAGGGATGACAGTGTAACGAGGAGACATCGATTAACTCTCTACGCAACCTGTGTGGGCATCCTGTTCTCGGTCTGCGTTGCTGCGCAGGACGCGCAATCCACCCAATCCTCCACCTCCGGCGATTACCGCATCCGTGTCACCAGCGATCTCGTTCTGACCAACGTTGTCGTGCGCGACAAGCAAGGCAATCTCGTCCGCGGGCTCACGAAAGACGACTTCACCATCTTCGAAGACGGTAAGCAGCAGAGAATCTCCAGCTTCGACTTTGAAAATGTCGATGCAGTAGCAACGGCGGGAACAGCCGCAGGCCCGACTGTGAGCGGCACGACCGGTCCACTGAAGATCATTGGTTCGAATACGCCGATCAATAAACAAGACCTGAAAAACCATCGTCTCATCGTGCTCTTCTTTGACTTCAGCGGAATGGAAGAGGATGACATCGATCGCGCGGTGCAGGCAGCGCAGAAGTACGTCGATCTGCAGATGGCCGCCGCGGATCTCGTCGCCGTGATCTCGCTGGACACATCAATGCGCATCGATCAGGATTTCACGAACGATAAAGCTCGTCTCGCCGCCGTGCTGCGCGGCTACACCTCGGGCGAAGGCCAGGGATTTGCGGCCGGCGACACCGGCAGCGCAGAAGGTACGCCGGACACCGGAGGATCGTTCGTCGCCGACGACTCCGAGTACAACCAGTTCAACACCGATCGCAAGCTGCAGGCGATTCAGACGATCGCAAAGTCCTTGTCGAAGGTCGATCAGAAGAAGTCGATCATTTACTTCAGCAACGGCATGAGCCGCTCCGGTATTGAGAACCAGGTTGAGCTGCGGGCTGCCGTGAACACCGCCGTGCAGTCGAACGTTGCTCTCTACACGCTTGACGTGCGCGGCCTGCAAGCGTTCCCTCCCGGAGGCGAGGCGCAGAGCGCGAGTTTACGCGGACGCTCTGCATACTCCGGCCAATCCGTTCTGGATCAATTCAACAGCAACGCTGACAGCCAGGAGACGCTCACCACCCTTGCCGGCGACACCGGCGGTAAGGCCTTCCTCGACAACAACGATCTCAGTGGAATTTTCACCGCTGTTCAGCGCGACACTTCCGCCTACTACGTTCTCGGATACCGCAGCACCAATCCTGAGATGAACGGCAAGTATCGGCGAGTAAAGGTTGTCCTGAAGCGTTCCGATTTGAAACTCGAGTATCGCAACGGCTACTACGGCCCGAAGGACTACGCGCACTTCAACCGGGAAGACCGCGAGCAGCAGATGCTCGACGAGCTGTCCTCGGAGCTGCCTGACGTAGATGTCGCCGTGTACATGGCAGCAGCTTACTTCCGGCTCGACGAGGCCCACTACTACATTCCTATCTCGATCATTATTCCCGGATCGCAAGTGCCGTTTGTCACGGAAAAGGACAAAGATCGCGCCACGATTGACATCATTGGCGTGGTGCAAGATGAGCTGAAGCGCCCGATCGGCAATGCGCGTGAAACCGTGAAGCTCGCAGTCGACGAGTCGCGCCAGATCCGGCGCAAGAACGTTCAGTACAACACCGCGTTCGTGCTGCCTCCGGGCAGGTTCCACCTCAAGTTCGTCGTACGCGAGAACCAAACCGGGAAGCTGGGCTCATTCGAGACGGACATCAATGTTCCCGATTTGAGAAAATCCCCCTTGAAGATGAGCTCGATCGTGCTTGCCAGCCAGCGCGAGCCGGCGTCGGCAAAGAAGAATAATCCCAATCCCCTGATTCGCGACGGCGAAGAGTTGGTCCCGAACATTACGCACGTGTTTACGCCTGATCAGCATCTCTATATGCAGTACGAGGTTTACGATCCAGCAAGGGATAAGCGCGAGCCTATTCCCGTTTCGGGACAGACTGCTCCACAAAAGCTGCCAAAGAACGCCGTGCGCGTACTCACGAACGTCGAATTTCTGCAGGGCGATGTGAAAGCCTATGAAACACCGCTGGTCGAAGCCCGCGAGATCAACGCGCCCGAGCGCAAAGCGGCCGTCTTCCAGCTGGACGTGCCGCTCTCGAAATTGCGCCCTGGCCTGTACACCTGCCAGGTAAACGTGATCGACGATGCCGGTGGCAGCTTCTCGTTTCCCAGAATGGCAATCCTGATCCGTCAGCCCGCAAACGTGACCACAGCAGCTCAGCAACAGCCGCTCACACGTCCATAAAGACAGAACCGGCGCCGGCAGGAGCTGGGGCACCCGCGTATTTTGCGGCTGCGCTCCTCGACCTTGGGCGCGAACTCTCCAACTCCGGAGCTGGCCATTCGGCCATCTCCGGCCCACTCGCGGTGCTGTTCTGCCCCCCAGCAGCTTTCGATTTCCGGCTGGAGCTTGCGATTTTTCGGTAACACTCTGGTGCCATCTTTCATCACATTCTATGAACCTACAAAGCAACCTGAATTGCTGACGTGCTTTGCGCCAGGAGTGACCGCATGAAAAGCCTAAGCCGGAGATGCGAAAGCCTGCACAGATGGCTGACGATATGGGCGCAAGTTTTGATGGGTGAGTTGATCGCGGCGACTAAGCCGACAACCGACTTCAGACGATAGCAGGCGACAGAGGCGACAAAGGCCGCTCTCCGAATCGAGCGGCCTTTCTTTTCTATTTACCTGCTTGTAACTACTTGAACCTCTTATTCACTTCATCCCAATTCACAACATTCCACCATGCCGCAAGGTACTCGGGACGGCGGTTCTGATATTTAAGATAGTAGGCGTGCTCCCAGACATCATTTCCCATAATGGCATGGTGCCCATCGATGATGGGATTGTCCTGGTTCGCAGTTGAAATGATCTCCAGCTTTCCGGCTTTGCTCCTGACCAGCCACACCCATCCGCTGCCGAAGCGCTTTGCGCCGGCATCATTGAACTGTTTTTGAAAATCTTCGAAGCTGCCGAAGGTCTTCTTGATTTCGTCGCCGACGCGGCCGGTTGGCTGGCCTCCACCTTTGGATTTCATGATCTGCCAGAACATGGTGTGGTTCATGTGCCCGCCGGCGTTGTTGCGCACGGCGGTACGGATATCTTCAGGAACGCTGTTGAGGTCGCGCAGCAGATCCTCGACACTCTTGCTGCCGAGATTCGGATGCTTCTCCAACGCGGCGTTCAGATTGTTAACGTAAGCGGCATGATGCTTGTCGTGATGCAGGGTCATGGTTTGCGCGTCGATATACGGCTCCAGCGCGGAATAATCGTAGGGGAGCGGCGGAAGTGAGTGCGCCACGGATTTCTCCTTTATCTTGCAAGTTCAGCCTATGAAGGCCAACCCGCGATGATAAATCAATTGGAAGAGCCAACGTGCGCCACTGCAAAGAGAGTCAAGAGCGAACACGAAGGTCACGAAGTATATGAAGGCAGGGCAAAGAGCCAATCTACGCCTTTTCCTTCGTCCCCTCCGTGGCCTTCGTGTTCGCTCTTGCCTCTCGCTTTTTCGACAACCAAGCCGCCGCTACGACGGCCATAGTTTCCCCTCGCGTCCGCATCTCACCACCGATGCAGGAGAGCACGCGACGTTCGGCGCATGAGATTTTCGAGCAGGTGGTCAAGAACGCTCGTGAAGAGCTCTCGCGATCTGTGCCCGCATTGCTCTTCTCTGGATTTGCCGGTGGTATCGGAATGGGACTCACCGGACTAGGAGTTGCGCTGGCGCTCAGCTATCTCGGGAACTCTCCACCGGCGAAATTCATCTCGCTTTGCTTTTATCCCATTGGCTTCATCGTCGTGATCATCGGA
>DASTZZ010000104.1 GCA_035764005.1 Terriglobales bacterium | reverse complement strand
GCGCGGCGCCGGCATCGACCAGCGTGTAAAACGAAAAGACCGGCGCCTCGTGACGTTCGCAGACCACGATCGTCAGACCATTGGACAACGTCTTGACGCTTGTCTTTTTTTCGAATGAAGCAAGATCCTGCGCGAACAACGCAGTCGAGAACAGCACGAGTTCTAGCGAGAGAAGAAGGCGAGCAGCTCGGGACATCGTGACTCCTTCCGAACTCTGCGAAGTTAAATGCTGGTTCTAAGGAGTGTCAAACGACGGGAGGAGCGAACACGAAGGACACAGAGGCAACTGCGGAGTTCACGAAGAGTCCTCCGCGACCTCGCGTTCTGCCTTGGTGACCTCCGTGTTCGCTCTTGGTTTTATCCCGCTCGCGCCGAACGTCGCGGCTTCAGCACTTCGGCAATCTTTCTGATAAGCGCATCGGGATCGTCTGATGTAGAAACGAAGCCGTCGACGTATGCAATCACCATTTCGGCGAGGGTAAACACGCCCGAGAAGATGATGACCGGTACGGCAGGTCGGATCGTTTTCATTTCCAGCGCGACGAGGTCACCGCTCATGCCCGGCATGTAGTAGTCGACAACAGCAAGGTCAATGTAGTTTTCGGTAAACAGCTTGAGAGCGTCCACGCCGTTACTGGCGGTGAGCACCTTATACCCAAGCAGTCGAAGGCGGGCATTCATTACCTCCAACCTCTGCAGGTTGTCGTCAACATAGAGGAGGGTTTCAGCCATACATAGTTAGAGGCACGCGAGAGGGAGTTTTGAGTGATTACATTGGGACAATGTACGTTCGTACTCGGCTGCAGCAGGCAACCAATTACTCCTACACCAAGGCAAATTCGATGAGCAGAGCGGATGGAAGTCAGGTCAAGCCCAGCTGTGAAGGATGCAAGCTCGGGACGTCCGCCGAGCTCTGCATTAATTACCAGCACTGACTGGTACGATGGAAAAGCTGCTTTAGCAGCGGCGGCGAAGACCCGGGCATAGCGCGTCGTGCTTGAGCAGCACACGTGTTTCGAATCGCCACAACTGGATCAGGAGTCTGTTTTGCAGGAAGTATTCATACTTTCCGCTGTGCGCACGCCGATCGGCAAATTCGGCGGCTCGCTCGCGCAGATGAGCGCTGCCGACATGGGCACGGTTGCGGCTCGTGCGGCGCTTGAGCGGGCAGGAGTCGACGGCGCTGAGGTGGAAGAGACAATCATTGGGAATGCCCGTCAGGCGGGCGGCGGTCCCAATGTTGCTCGGCAGGTTTCCATTCGCGCCGGTGTTCCCGAAACGGTGCCGGCGTACACAGTCAATCAGGCGTGCGCTTCAGGACTGAAATCCATCGCGCTCGCGTTTCAGGAGATGGTGAACGGCAATATGGATTGCGTACTGGCCGGCGGCACGGAATCGATGTCGCGTCTTCCTTATTACCTCGACGGCGCGCGCTGGGGATACCGCCTGGGAAATCAGGAGTTGGTCGATGGCATGTATCGTGACGGTTTCTTTTGCCCGATGGCCAAGATGGTGATGGGCGAAACCGCCGAGGTGCTCGCACGTGAATTTCATATCTCGCGCGAAGAGCAGGACCAGTACGCGCTCTGCTCGCAACAACGCGCCGAGCGCGCCATTCACTCGGGTCGCTTCGACGCGGAGATCGTCCCTGTCACAATCGAGAGCAAGAAGGGCACGCAGGTGTTTGCCCGTGACGAACATCCGATTCCGCAAGTGTCGTTGGAGAAGATGTCGAGGCTGAAACCTGTCTTCTCGTCCGATGGAACGATCACGGCCGGCAATGCATCAGGAATCACCGATGGCGCCGCAGCAGTGTTTCTGGCAAGCGGTTCGTTTGTGACTGATCGCAAGTTGAAGCCACTCGCAAAGATTCTCGCGGCCACGAGCGCTGGCGTCAGTCCCGAGCGAATGGGAATCGGTCCCGTTCCAGCTCTGCAGAAGCTCGACGCCAGACACGGAATCAAAACATCGGACGCCGACCTCATCGAGCTAAACGAAGCCTTCGCCGCGCAGGTGCTCGCCTGTGATCGTCAGATTCAGTTTGACCGCGACAAGCTCAACGTCAACGGCGGGGCGATTGCGCTCGGCCATCCAATCGGTTGCACGGGAACGCGAATTACAGTGACTCTCATTCACGAGATGTTAAAGCGAAAAGCCCGGCTGGGAATCGCGACGCTATGCGTTAGTGGCGGGATGGGAATGGCCTTGGCCCTTGAAAATGTCGCCTGAACTGTTCCTCCGTGTCCTCTG
Source organism: Terriglobales bacterium (assembly GCA_035764005.1). Classification (NCBI taxonomy): domain Bacteria; kingdom Pseudomonadati; phylum Acidobacteriota; class Terriglobia; order Terriglobales; species Terriglobales bacterium. Next base: position 5,738 of record DASTZZ010000104.1, on the reverse strand, counting down.
TGCCTCCGTGGTGAAAATCGCTTCCAGCTGTAAAGAAACGTAAACTGCTGCCGAATCATCCACTTACATCCCGCCGAATCGATGCGACTTTTGCTTCCAATGCTTCGTATCTAGAGTCGAATGTTTATAGAAGCAATAAGACCGGTGGAGTGGACTCTCAGAGAGAACGTCGAGATCGCCCGTGGTCTGCGGCGACGCGACCCGGCGCTGCTCGACCGCCTGATCGAGCGGTACCAGCACCGGCTGCTTCGTTACCTCGTCTTTCTCACCGGCAACCGCGAACTCGCTGAAGACATCTTCCAGGAAACCTGGATACGCGTGATGGAACGCGGCCGGCAATACAACGGTAAAGCGAAATTCGACACCTGGCTCTTCGCCATTGCACGTCACCTCGTCATCGATTGGTCGCGAAAGAAGACGACCGCCAGCCTCGAAGCTCTTCAAGAACAATACGGAGGCGAGTACACGTTTGATGTCCCATCGAACGCTCCGTCGCCGTTCGACGCGATCACGTCGCGCGAGAATCGCGAGAGCGTGCAAGCTGCACTCGCGCAACTGGACTCCCTTCACCGCGAAGTCCTCGTGCTGCGATTTCACGAAGAGCTCTCGCTGGAGGAGATCGCGACTGTCACGCACGCGCCGCTATCAACCGTGAAATCCCGTCTGTATCGCGGACTCGCCGCGTTGAAACCCGTGTTCTCGGAGGCGCAGCAATGAGCCGCTATCGCAACGATCATGAGCGGGCGTTCGAGCTTTGCTGCATGATGCTGGCTCATTCTATTGGTGAAGACGAGCAGCAGTGGCTGGAAAATCATCTGGCTGCGTGCTCGGTGTGTAACGATCGCCTTCAGCAGACCAGAGTGGCGGTTGCGGCTCTGAAGTCAGTCTCGATCAGCGCGACCAACGACATGGTCCAGAGCACCCGCCGTCGCGTGCGCGATTTGTGCCTTCGAGAAGAGGCTCGCAAGCGGCGCATGCGTCCGATCTGGGTTTCTTCTGCCTTTGCTTCGGTATGGATGGCGTGCAGCACGCCATATCTTTGGCAGTCTTTTGACTTGACCGGACACTGGCTGCACATCCCTGACCTGCTTTGGCAAATGGCGTTTCTTGTGGCATGGTTTACTCCGGCTTTGACCGGCGCCGCGGTCGCCCTGTGGCTGCGTCCGATGCTGGCTCGTGATCGCGGCGCGCTACTAAATCGCGTGACGGCATAGTTTCCAAAATTGGCCCATATGAGAATAGATTTTCCAGCATTGGACGAACGCAAGCCGCAGATCAGTGATGAATTGCGTCTCGTTCCAATGTGGTCGGTTGCGCTCGCAGTTGCATTGTTCGCGGCGGTGCAGGCCGCGGTGCATCTCTATCTGGTGCAACATCAGCACAATCTGCCGCCGCGTCCGTTCCTGATTTTCTGGAGCGTAGCTTGGGGAACTGTGATTGGCGTGTACACAATCATGGTCGGCTACGTCACCCGCGACGCCAGGCGACGGGGCATGAGCCTGGCACTCTGGACGCCACTCGTCATCTTCATGCCCGGCGCGATCGGACTAGTTCTGTATTTTCTTCTGCGCCAGCCGCTGCTTTCATCGTGCCCACAATGCTCGGCAAACATTGTGCCAGGTATGAACTTCTGCCCGCAGTGCCGCTTCCAACTCGCTCCCACATGTCCGCAATGCCAGCGCGCAGTGCGTATCACCGATAGCTTCTGCGGGAATTGCGGCGAGAGCCTGGCCGTGTCGGCCGCCGTTCAAGGACAGCTCCGGAGGTAGCGACAAAACCGTTTCAAAGAAAAGCGTTTCAGGAAGTTCGTTTCAGCGAAAGGCTTTTCAATAGAGGCGTTGCAAAGCCCTAAGGCAAAAAGGGGGTGTCGTTTTACACGCGTTCCTGTTGAAGCGCTTCTGTTGAAACGCCTTTCCCCTGAAACGAATTTCCTGAAACGATTCCCCTGAAACGCCTTTCCCTCTTTCCCTCCGCTATACTTTGGTTGAACTCTCAATGCCCATTTCGACCATCATCGTCGACGACGAGCAACTCGCGCGCGAGGAGCTTAGTTACTTGCTGAAGAGCGTTGGAGATGTCGACGTTGTAGCTCAGGGAAGCAACGGAGTCGAGGCGATCCAGCTCATTCGCGAGCACAATCCCGAATTGGTATTCATGGATGTCCAGATGCCCGGTCTTGACGGCTTCCAGGTCATCAAGAAATTGGTGGATAAGAAAGTTCCGTTGCCGCAGATTGTTTTCGCGACCGCGTTCGATCAGTACGCTGTGCGCGCATTTGAGGTCAACGCGATTGACTACTTGCTCAAGCCCTTCGATAAGAAGCGCGTAGCGCAGTCGGTAGACAAAGCGCGGCAGAAGCTCACTACGGCTCCCAGTCCGAGTGAACGCCTGGAGTCCCTGATCAACCTCCTCGAACAGCAGCAAAAACCACAGCAACAAAAACTACTGCTGCGTTCCGCTGGACGTTTGATTCTCATCGATCAGAAGGATGTATGCTTCGCGACCATCGAGGAAGGCATCATCACGGTCGCAACTTCCACGATGGAAGGCCATTCCAATTGCCGAACGCTGGAAGAACTGCAAGAGAGTCTCGATCCCAATCTCTTCTGGCGCGCGCACCGGTCGCACGTGGTCAACATCAACCGCATCAAGGAAGTGCTTCCCTGGTTCAAGAGCTCCTATCAACTGCGGATGGACGACCGCAAGCACACCGAACTTCCCGTAAGCCGCGCGCAAACCAAGCGCCTGCGCGAGCTGTTCGGACTGTGAACTTCCGCGTGACGAAGCTCGCAAGACCTTCTGTTTCCTCTCTAAGTTTTGTCCCCAGATTCGCGAGCGTCATGACCATTTTTCTCTTTGCGATTGCAACTGTAGGGACAATGAGCGCACAAGGCGACAAACTTCCTGATGGCACAAACGAAGGAGAATTCTTCATCGCCGGCGGACACAGCGTCTCTGGCGGACGCGGCAATACCGGAGTGTTTCAAGCGGGGTTCCGACTCGGGCGAGTCTTGTTCCAGGCGCCAAAAGGGAATCTGGAATACTCCGTTGACTTCATCCCGGTTTACTACATCGTCCAGCAACAGAATGCGTACGGCATAAGTTTCACGCCATTCAATTTGAAGTACAACTTCACCTCATTCCATCGCACGATCCCGTATCTTGAACTTGGAGGCGGTGTCCTCTTCACCACCCACGATGTTCCCGATGGCACAAACGGTGTTAACTTCACTCCGCAGGCCGGGATTGGTCTGCACATTCCCATGCGCTCCGGGTCACACCGATACCTGGGCGTTGCTTTGAAGTACATTCACATTTCCAACGCCGGACTCTCGGTCCCAAATCCAGGAATCAATACATTGCAGGTGAAGCTCTCCATTGGCCGCTTCGGCCGGAGGGTTTTCTAGGAACAGGGACAAATACAGGGACAGCTCCAAGAAATTCATCGGGATCGTCATTTTTTTTGCCCGAAAAACGAGAAATTCTCCTCGGGGCAGCGAATTATCAGGGAACTGAGCGGAACGGTCCGTAAACTCCGGTCAGGCAGCGACTTAGGGCTCATTCGCGAGAAAAGGCAGAAAACATCAGGGAATTAGCAGGGATTGCTTAGTTCCAATTTGGGATTATCTCGGTTTGTGAGCCGCCTCTTCTTCGTCTTCCTGCAGCGCCTCTGACGGAGCGGGTTGGCCTTCGCCAGACGTCGCCGCTCCAGGCTCCTCGCCAACTTCGAAGAGCGACATCACCTGATATTCTGCCTGTTCGGCAGCATTGATTCGGGACCTGAGCTGCAACTCCAACTCCCCGACCGCTTTGACTTCGGTCGTTGGTGATTCCGCGATTCTCACCAGCGCGGGGAGGGCCATCCACCACAACAGGCACTCGTAATTTTCCTTGTTAAAGTAGCGAACGCCTTCGTGCTCGTGAACATTGACCAGCCATGCGACATCAGGATCGTGCAGCCAACTGTACGGCAATCGGGCAGAACGTTCGGCGCCCGGGAGCCAAGCCTCATTTGCCAGCAGAACGCGAACGCGAGCTGCGGCGCGCCACCGCTCCTCGCCCTCAAGACCGAATTGGGAAAACGCGTCCGCCATAGGCTGGCGGAGCTTCAGTGCATCCAGCAACCTGGTTGCAGCCTTTCCGGGATCGGCGGGGTTAAGAAGTTTGCCTAGAGATTCTGCGGCTGCCCAGGCGACTACAGTTGCCCATTGAGCGCTGCCGTGTTTGTTGAAGCGGCTGGGAAGAACCTCGCAGGCAGAGGTCGTCCACGGAATCGCAAACTGGTTCTCGAGTTGAGGAACTCGAGCTGCAGCAGTCAATCTCTTCGTAAATGACTTTCGCGCCTGCTCGAAGCTGCCGCGCCATTCTGAACTCTGCGGGACACCCAGCATTTCGGCCGACTCCGCCGACGACAATCTCATAGCGGCATGGAGGACGTTCTCGAAACGGGAACTCAAGGCTGCGATGGATTCGTCGTTCGGAAGAGCCGGCGTTCGCTCTGCACCGGAGCTTTGCTTCATTGGCTTCTGCCGTTCCGCCCCGTCACCGGTCGTTCGCTGAGTCGAAGATGGAGGAAATGCGGCGTCGACAAACTGACGTTCCAGAACTGCCGAAAACGCCACATGCACTGGCCTGAGCTGCAATTCGCGCATGGCATCGGAGAGGCTGCGGACGCCTCGACCCCCAAGCTGGTGGTAAAGCTCGCGCCACGGATGATTGGCGTCATCGCGCAAATGCTTCCAATCGAGCAAGACGCGACACTGATATGCCCCGAGTTCCACGCGCATGCCTTTTTCGGCAAGCTCGCGTCCGCTGTAGAGATGCTCGTCCCCAGTCATGGTGTCACGCGCAGCGAGGAATTGCGCGTCGTCACCGGATAGGGCAAACGCATCGGCCAGAGTCCTCTGCCGCAGCGTACGTCCTCCAGCGTGCTTTTCGGCGAAAGCACTCGACACGCGAATCCAGCCGTGCGCATCCGCGTACTTGTTGTTGAAGATCACCAGCGCGCGCTCGTCGCCCAAACTGTTCGAATACGCAAACACGTTCTCGTTCACCGATCCGAAATCGGTGTAGAAGTCGTATAGAAGGAAGTTGCGAACGTCGGCAAACAGAGCCCGCCGATGAAGCAGAGGAGCGATCTGCTGCTCGTGACGCGATACCATCCACGGATCCGGCGATTCGTCGTGGTATGCCCGCCGATACTCCATGCCGTAACGTTCGGTAAATCCTTCCACCTGGCCGTGCCCAAACATCGGAAGGCCGGGCAACGTTGCCATCAGCGTGCAGACGCCGAAGTATTTATCGCCTTTCCCGAATTGGTCGACAGAAGTGCGCTCGTCGGGATTATTCATGAAATTGACGTAACGCTTGAGAATCTCGGGATCGAATTCGATCGTGTTCTTGATGACGTTGCGATAGTTCGCGTTCTCCTCGTCGCGCAGCATGTTCATGAACGCGCTGTTGTACACGCGATGCATTCCCAGTGTGCGCACGAAATAACCTTCAAGCAGCCAGAAGGCTTCTGCAAGCAGCAGTGTTCCCGGAGCTTCGGCGGCGCAGCGATCCACGACTTCGCGCCAGAACTCCTGCGGGAATGCGGCATCGAATTCCGGCTTGGTGAGGCCGTGTTCAGCGCGCGAAGGAATCGCGCCTCCGGTTCCCGGAACGGGGTACCACAGCCGTTGATAATGCTGCTTGGCAAGCGTCATCGCCGCGTCGAAGCGGATGATCGGCGAAAG
>DASTZZ010000103.1 GCA_035764005.1 Terriglobales bacterium | reverse complement strand
CCCCGAACATGGAGTGCGCACGCTGGACTGGATGGTTGCCCTCTATGCCTGGCATGGGCGGCATCACGTGGCGCACATAACCAGCTTGCGACAGCGAATGCGATGGTGAGGAATCGGGTCATCGGGTGATCGGGCCATCGGGCCAAGTAAAATCGAGAAAATCATCGGTTCATCGACCTAGTCCGGCAGGAGCGAGCGCGCTTTTGTCCTCACTTCACCCGATCACCCGATGGCCCGATCACCCCGGGGTCCCCAGCCGGCGCTGGGTTTGCGACCGCTGGGGTGGAGGTCACCCGATTCCATGCCTCTCTCCTTCTCGATCAATGCCGCAGACGGTCCCGCCCGCCTCGGCCGCATCGCTACACCCCACGGCGAAATCGAGACTCCGGTGTTCATGCCGGTTGGCACTCTCGCATCGGTCAAAGGTGTGCCACAGCACATTCTGGAAGAACTCGGCGTACAAATTCTTCTCGGGAACACCTATCACCTGTATTTGCGTCCTGGACACGAGGCGATTTGCCAGATGGGCGGGCTGCACCGGTTCATGTCTTGGGAGCGCAGCATTCTTACCGACTCCGGCGGATTCCAGGTTTTCAGCCTTAACGAGTTGCGCAAGGTCAGCGAGCGCGGCGTCGAGTTCCGCTCGCATCTTGATGGGTCGAGCCACTTCTTCACTCCCGAGCGTTCGATGGAAATCCAAATTGCTCTTGGCGCCGACATCATCATGGCATTCGACGAATGCACGGAGCACCCTGCGACGAGGGAACGCGCGAAGGAGTCCATGGAGATGACGTCGCGCTGGGCGCGGCGGAGCAAGGAATATTTTGAAGTTCATAAAGCCGACGTCCCTTGGCGAGCACTAGTAGAGACGCGGCATGCTGCATCTTTAGCACAGATCTCCGAAACCCAGTCCCTTTTCGGGATTGTTCAGGGGGGCATGTATCCCGATCTGCGCCGCGAATCCGCCGAGCGTCTGCTGGAGCTAGACTTTCCTGGTTACGCCATCGGCGGGCTCAGCGTGGGTGAGCCGCGGGAGCTCACGCGCGAGATCATCGAGAGCACGCTTCCTCTTCTCCCCAAAGACAAGCCGCGGTACGTGATGGGCGTCGGCTATCCGGAGGAGATCGTCGAGTACGCCGCGATGGGCGTCGACATGATGGACTGCGTGCTGCCCACACGAGCTGCGCGGCATGGTCTGCTGTTCACCTCAGAGGGACGGATGAATATCAAGAATGCGCGTTTTGCCCGCGATCAGCGGCCGCCGGATCCTGCATGTGACTGCATGGTTTGCTCGCGTTACACGCGAGCGTATCTCCGTCATTTGTTTGTCTCTGGAGAGGCGCTGGCTGCGGTGCTGAACACCATCCACAACCTCGCGCATTACCTTGACACGATGCGCAGTGTCCGTCATGCTATTAAAACTGGAGAGTTGCGAGCGAAGCGATCTGAGGCCGCGCAGGTTTCAGAGCAATCGAGCTAAGCAGGCTCTCCTCTAGCCGCGCCCCAGAATTGGGTAATTGAGTAATCGGGTAAGTTCGTAACGCGCGGCATGGCGAGGCCGGTAGTTGCAAGTGCCTCTGGCAATTACCCAATTACCAAATTACTCAATTAGAAAATCTCCCCCTGGTTTCAGAGCGAAGCCTTGATTCAAATGCACGCAATTCCCAGCCTGTTGGCGCAGTCGTCGGGGTCTGCCATCTTCGGCCTGCTCCCGCTGATCGCGATCTTCGCGATCTTTTATTTCATGCTGATCATGCCGCAGCAGAAGAAGCAGAAGAAGTGGCAGGCAATGCTGGCGAGCCTGAAAAATGGCGACAAAGTTGTCACCAGCGGCGGCATTCGCGGCACCGTGATCTCTCTCAGGGACGACGCCGTACAACTGCGCGTCCCTCCCGACAACCTGCGGATTGAAGTGGCCCGAGCGGCCGTCACCGCGCTCGTGAATCCAGAAGAAGCAAAGTAAATGCGTAAAAACCTTCTCTCAAAGACCCTGCTGATCATCGGAACGCTGCTGATCTTTGTCTACGGCGTCTTTCTCGGTACCGATCCCGAGAAGGCCATTAATGCCTGGAAACAACAAGGCGTTCTCGGTGCGATCCAGGAGAACATTCACCTTGGTCTCGACCTCAAGGGCGGTACTCACCTCATTCTGCAAGTTGCTGTGAACGAGGCGGTGAATGCCGATACCGATCGCACGCTTTCAGGACTGAAAGATGACCTGAGCAAAGCCGGGATCGCGTCGCCCGACATTACTAAGCCTGATCCGGTCAATCACCCTGAGGTCATGCAGATCAAAGGCGTGCCTCCGGACAAGATCGGCGCGCTGCGGGAAACCGTCAGCGACAACTTCCCACAGTACGAACTACAGAGCGGCCCGAACAATACCTATCAGTTCGTGATGAAGCCCTCGGAAGTCACGTCGCTTAAGCAGCGCGCTGTTCAGCAGGCAATTGAGACGATCCGCAACCGTGTGGATCAGTTCGGCGTGACCGAGCCGACTATCCAGGAGCACGGGATGGGCGCCTATCAGATTCTCGTAGAGCTGCCGGGTGTTGATGACCCCGCCCGCGTAAGAGACCTGATTCAGTCCACGGCGATGCTGGAGATCCGGCAGTCAATGGGCGGCCCGTATCCTGACGAGCAATCTGCGTTACAGGCGAATGGTGGCAGCATTCCTCCGGATGAGGTAATCCTGCCCGGCGCAACCGGTCAGGGTGGCGGACAGCCGGAGTATTGGGTTGTGTCCCGCACTTCCGCGGTTGCGGGCAGCGACATTCGCGATGCCCAGCCGAGCCGCGACGAAAATGGTCGTCCGGATGTGCAGTTCAATCTTTCCAACGATGGGGGACGCCGTTTCTTTGCGTTTACCAGTGCTCACGTGAACGACAAGCTAGCCATCGTGCTTGATAATCGCGTCCGTGAGGTTGCCAATATTCAGGAGCCAATTCGGGATAGCGTTCGCATAGCCGGCGCGTTTACCGAAGAGCAGACGCATGATCTCTCCATGATGCTGCGCTCCGGCGCGCTGCCCGCGAGCATTCATTATCTGAATGAAGAAACCGTAGGTCCGTCGCTCGGGGCCGATTCGATTCGAGCAGGCGTGCTCGCTGCAGTTGTCGGCATGGCAGCCGTGCTCATCTTCATGCTGATTTATTACCGCGGCGCGGGCATCAATGCCGATTTGGCACTGTTGCTGAACCTGGTCATTTTGCTCGGATTTCTCGGATTCAGCCATGCGTCACTTACGCTGCCGGGAATTGCCGGTGTGATTCTGACTATCGGTATGGGCGTCGACTCGAACGTGCTGATCTTTGAGCGCATCCGCGAAGAGCTCCGCGCGGGGAAGGCTCCGGCTGCGGCGGTCGATCAGGGATTCGCACATGCGTGGCTGACGATCGTCGATACGCACGTGACGACAATTGTTTCGGCATTCATTCTGTTCATTTTTGGAACCGGCCCAGTGCGCGGATTTGCCACCACCCTGACCTTCGGTCTGCTGGCAAACCTGTTCACCGCCGTGTTCGTCTCGCGCGTGATCTTCGATGCGATCTTGAATCGGAAGGAACGCGGGGAAGCGTTGAGTATTTAGAAGCTTATTCACCACGGAGACACGGAGGCACGGAGAAAGGCATTTGAGTGGGCTCTCGAAGTTCCACTCGGTATGGTCGAGCCAGATTAATAAGTCGACTGGAGTGCCTTTCACCTTTTTTTGTTTTTCTCCGTGACTCCGTGTCTCCGTGGTGAAAACGATTTTCAAAGGTTACAAATTGGAATTCTTTAAAAGCACCAACATCGACTTTCTCGGGAAGAAGTGGTACTTCCTCAGCTTTTCTTTGATATTCAGCGTGGCGGGATTGATCTCGCTGATCTTCTGGCACGGTATTCCGTGGGGCGTTGACTTCCGCGGCGGTACCCAGGTTGACGTGAAGTTCGTCAATGGCGTCGATGACGGCAAGATTCGTCGCTCCATCGATGCGGCGGGGTATCACGACTTCAAGATTCAGAGCATCGGCGGCGCCGGCGCCAACGAAGTCATCATCAGCCTTCCCGAAAAGGAAACCAGCGAGCAATCCCTTGATCGAGGACGCGCGGCCATCGTCGCGGTGATGGAGAAGTATTTCGGCGGTACTAGTGACCAAGGCAAGCTTGATCTGAATAACTCCAGTTCGAGTCAAATCTCCGACTACCTGCTGAACAAAGATCCTCTCCACTTGGGAACCGATGCCGGCGCTCGCTACGGCGCAATCGCGCGGCAGATCACCGATTTCCGCGATAAGACCCGCTCCGGTGTGCTCGGCTCAATCGACGACCTGAACAGCGTCATTCAGCCGCAGATAGTCTCCTCCTTGAAAGAAGGAGCTTTCACTTCTGGTTTCGGCGTGCGTAGCGTGCAGATCGTCGGTCCGCAAGTAGGAAAGCAGCTGACGCATCAGGCCGAATGGGCAACGCTCTATTCGCTCGCGGGAATGCTGGTTTATCTCGCGTTCCGCTTCGAGTGGATCTATGGCGTGGCCGCTGTGGTCGCGGTCTTCCACGATACTTTGATCACCATCGGCGCGTTCTCCTTGACGAATCAAGAGATAACGCTTACCGTTATCGCCGCGATACTTACGCTGATCGGATATTCGATGAACGACACCATCGTCGTCTTCGATCGTATCCGGGAGAACGTGAAGCTGCTCCGGCGTGAGTCGCTGGCGGAGATCGTTAACCGCAGCATCAATCAGACCCTGAGCCGAACCGTGCTGACTTCAGGGCTGACGTTTCTGACGGTGCTCTCGCTGTATCTTTTCGGCGGCGAGGTTCTTCGCGGGTTTTCCTTTGCCCTGGTTGTGGGCATCCTAATTGGTACTTACTCTTCGATTGCTGTAGCTGCCCCCATGCTGGTCGCGTACCAGGATTGGCGCTTAAAGAAGACTGGCAAAGTAGTGTTGCCGGGAGCCAGCACGCGAAGAGGAACGCAGAGGACAGGGAAGTTACAGGGGACGGGAACGAGGAGCTGAGGAAGAAGCAATTAGCGATCAGCCGTCAGCAATCAGCTTTGATTCGGGTTGTGCAGGCGGTTTGGTCGATTCTGATTCATGCTTGTAACTGGGCGAAAGCCGGTTTCGCTGAATGCTGAGAGCTGACTGCTGACGGCTGCTCCTCCCCCGGGAGCAAAATCATCGTCCCCGGTGTCTAAACATCAGCTATTGCCCTATTGGAGAGATAGGTATGTTTGAGGACAGCCTGGTCGAATCTTCGGGACGAATCAAAACCAAGCGTGGAGTGACAACTTTCTTGTCATTCGCTTTGCAGATCCTGCTGCTTGGTGTTCTGGTCCTGATCCCGCTCATCTACACGGAGGCGCTGCCGAAACAGCAGCTCATGACGTTCCTGGTTGCGCCGCCGCCACCGCCGCCACCGCCGCCACCGCCGCCCGCAGCTCCGGTACATGTGGTGAAGGTGCAGACGGAAATTGTCAACAATCAGCTCCGCGCCCCAACCAAGATTCCCAAAAAAGTCGAAATGCTCAAGGAAGACGAAGCCCCACCGCCGAGTATCGGCGTAGTAGGCGGAGTTCCGGGCGGCGTTGCTGGTGGAGCAGCAGGCGGCGTACTTGGCGGAATTATTGGATCGTCATTGCCTCCTCCGAAGGTCGCCGCGCCACAAAAGGTAAGGGTGTCATCCGGTGTAGTCGCGGGTAATAAGATTTCCGGACCGAATCCGGTGTATCCAGCGATTGCCAAGACGGCTCGCATTCAAGGCCAAGTCGTGCTGCAGGCTGAAATCAGCAAGGGTGGAACGATTCAGAACCTGCACGCGGTAAGCGGACCCCCGATGCTGTACCAATCCGCGATCGACGCGGTTCGGCAGTGGCGCTACAAGCCGTACATTTTGAACGGCGAGCCGGTGGAAGTGGAAACCACCATTCAGGTGAATTTCACGCTGAACGGTGGATAGTAACCATGCAGTCAGCAATCAGCGCTGATTGCTGAAAGCTGGGTGCTCGGGTTCTTCTCCGGAAAACCCGAATGCACGATGTGAGCTTCTGATGGTTGGAGGGGCAGAGCTGCCCCTCCCTGTGTTGTTCTGTTTTTCCCCTCGACCAGACACAGCTTTGCTCATCTGCTGGAGAGCGTGTTTGAATCGAGAGTTCTTGATCAGCGACTCGGTACTAACTGAAAGATTTTTCTGGTGGTGCGATTGCCGCTTCCGAGCGGATCGCGCGGGAACATCTAAGGCATGGACGGAGTCGAATTTTGTAAGCAAATATTGCGGGCTTTGATGTTCAACAATCATCGTCGCACTGAAACGCATAGTTCTGAGGAGGACTAACTCAAGTGATTCAACTGGCAACTCTCGCAACGGTGGCGTATTACAAGCTGCCTGTACTGGCCATGTGGCTCCAGACTGATACTGGCGAAATCGGGTGGGACCCGATCTCGCTGTGGAAGCAGATGGGCTGGCTGGCGCGCATCGTCGTGATCATTCTCTTCATCATGTCGGCGTGGTCGATTGGTGTGATGATCGACCGCTACATCGCCTTCAACGCCGCGCGCAAGCAGTCGCGTTCGTTTGCTCCGCAGGTTGCCGGCGCACTGCGCGACGGCAAGATCGACGAAGCTATCCGCGTGGCCGAGCGCAACAAGAAGTCGCATCTGGCGAAGGTCGTCACCGCTGGTCTGCAGGAGTTCAAGGCCCACGGTGAATCTACCGACATTCCTGGCGAGCAGATTGAAGCCAGCAAGCGCGCTCTCGAGCGTGCCGAAGCCATCGTTCACGCCGAACTGAAGCGCGGACTCGGCGGTCTCGCCACCATCGGTTCCACGGCTCCGTTCGTCGGACTGTTCGGCACCGTGGTCGGTATTTTGAACGCCTTCCGCCAGATCTCGGCGCAGAAGACCTCCGGCCTCGGCGCAGTCGCCGGTGGTATTTCGGAAGCGCTGGTGACGACCGCTATCGGATTGTTCGTCGCCATCCCCGCCGTCATGATGTTCAACTACTTCACCAATAAGGTTGAAGCCTTCGACGTGGAGATGGATAACTCGTCCTCTGAGCTGATCGATTACTTCCTGAAGCGCAGCGGACGTCGGTAATTGTTATACGCAGTTCGAGAGTAGCCAACGCCTCCTTCGGCCAGCAACGCGCTGAACGTCGAAGGAGGCTCCTCCTCGGCTGAATCCCGGACGCAGCAGAGCGTCCAACAGAGATAGGCAAACACAATGTCTTTAGTGAAAAGAGACGAAGGCAAGAAGGTCAACTCCGACATCAACGTCACGCCGATGGTCGACGTGATGCTGGTTCTGCTGATCATCTTCATGGTCATCACGCCCATGCTGCAGAAAGGTCACAGCGTGGAGCTGGCACAGACCAATAATCCGGAGCAAATGCCGGATGCGGATAAAGAAGACGCAATCCTGATCGCAATTACTCGCGACAACAAGATCTACCTGAACAACGATCAGATGGGCGCCGACCAGCTTAGCGATAAAGTTCGCGACCGTCTGGCCAACAAGACCGATAAGCGCGTTTACGTGAAGGCTGACGCCCGCGCGAAGTACGGAACTGTGGTCTCGGTAGTGGATAACGTTCGTTCGGCTGGAGTCGATCAGTTGGGCCTGCTCACCGAGCAGAAGCGTCCGCTGGCGGACCAGCCAGCCAAGACAACCGCCGGCGGCGAGTAACTTAGCTCCCGCACGTAGGCGGGAATATAGAGGATTCCAATATGGCAATGACAACGGGGGGCTCCGGTGGTGGCCCCAGCGCAAGCATCAACGTAACCCCGCTCATCGACGTTTTGCTGGTGCTGCTGATCATCTTCATGGTCATCACTCCGCTCACGCCGCGCGGACTCGACGCGCTCGTTCCGCAGCCTCCGAAGGACAAACAGAAGCAGCAGGAACCGAACGATCGCACCATCGTGGTTTCCGTGAATCAGGGTGTTCCTGGGCAGCGTCCGACGTTGAAAATCAACCAGGACGATGTGGGTTGGAACGACTTGCAGACGCGACTCACTGACATATTCAAGACCCGCGCCGAACGCGTAATGTTCGTGAGAGGCGACGATGAAGTGCCGTTCTCGGACGTAGCGCAGGTCATCGATATTGCGCACGCGTCCGGTGTAGATAAGGTTGGGTTGATGACGGCGAAGATCGAAGCAGGACAGTAGAAGAATCGGGTGATCGGGCCCTCGGGTGATCGAGTCATCGGGTGAAGTAAATGCGGTGACTTGAGCTTTGGGTCTTACTTCACCCGATGACCCGATCACCCGATTCTCCGCTGCGTCGATTCACCTTGTACAATGCTGTAATTTCATCAGCACGAAATTTTTTGCCGTACTGGCAAGGACAAACTTTCATGAACAGAAGCGCACGTTTCCTGGCATTGCTCGCCGCGCTGGCGTCACTGACCGGGGTGGGATGTGACAAGCTCAGAGCGCGAGATCAGCTCAACAAGGGCGTCCAGTCGTATCGAGGCGCACAGTATGACGCTGCTATCGAACACTTCAAGAATGCGGTAAATCTCGATCCGAACCTTTCCGTGGCCGGCCTTTATCTCGCTACCGCGTATGCGCAGCAATGCGTTCCTGGCGTCGATACTCCTGAGAACACTCGCAACTGCAACCAGGCGATCGACGAATTCAAAAAGCTCCTCGAGAAGGATCCGAACAACATCAACAGTCTGAAAGGGATCGCTTCTCTTTACTTCAACATGGCCAGCGGTGCGACCAAGCCTGAGGACAAGCTGCAGGATCTGGAAGAGGCAAAGTCGTATCACGAGAAAGTCTTGCAGGCCGATCCCAGCGATCCTGAAGCCTACTACTCAGTTGCCGTCATTGATTGGACCGAAGCTTACAAGCGGCGCATGGATGCAAAGACCGCTGCCGGAATTAAAGCGGACGAGCCAATCAAAGACAAAAAGCTCTGCGCCGATATCCAATCGAAGAACCAGCAGGAAGTGCAGGAAGGCATCGACGACCTGAATAAAGCTATCAATTTGCGTAAAGACTATGACGACGCGATGGCATACCTGAACCTGCTTTTCCGCGAGAAGGCCGATCTCGAGTGTGGTGATCCCGAAGCACGTAAACAAGATCTTGCCACTGCCGACGACTGGGTCAAGAAGACCATGGAAACCAAGAAGGCCAAAGCCGAAAAACAGCAAGGCCCAGGCGGCATCGTCCTCGATCAGCCAAAATCGGGCGGCACACAGTAATCTGAAAAAGCTATTCATCACCGAGAACCCGGATTGACAGAATCCGGGTTTTCCTTTTGCGGCAACTCGAACCGGGCGCCACCGCACACACGTAGTCTGATCACTGTAGAACCATGATCGCGCACGCAATTCTCGGTCCGGGTGCCCGCGATAGCGATCTTCGACTTCTGCGTTCTACTGGACTCACTATTCATGCTTCCAGAGCTTTCACGAGCATCGATGATGTGAGTCTCTTTATCGTTCTGGGCGGCGATGGAACCATCCATCGCTTTCTTCCCGAATTGGCGCGCTCGTCGAAGCCGGTACTCGTCGTGCCCTGTGGAAGCGGCAACGATCTGGCGCGCGCTCTTGGAATTCGTTCCGCTGCTGCCGCGACAACTCTCGCGCGCGATTTCGTCAACGGGAATGCCGCAATCAGGCAGATCGACATCGGCATCATCACGGATTCCGCCGGCAAGGAAACGCCATTCTGCTGCACCGCCGGGATCGGCCTTGACGCCGCTGCAGGCGAGTTTGCGAATCGTATGCCGCGATGGCTGCGCGCCCGTGGCGGATATCTGATTGCCGCGATGAATGGGATACTCATGAATCCCAAATTGGAACTGACCCTTACCGCCGGTGACGTCGGCCTGGCTGAGAGGATCGAGCAAGCTGCATGCCTCTTTACCATCGCCAATACTCCCTCGTTCGGCGGAGGTCTACGGATCGCCCCAGATGCGAGCCTCGACGATAGCCAATTCGATTGCATTCTCGCCGAAGCCATGACGAAGACGAGACTGGCGCGCGCATCGCTTTCCTTGCTTCGTGGAACTCATCTTGGCCTGCCGGAAGTTCACTTTATGCGTATGACGAGCGTGCGCATTAAGAGCAGCCCCCCAGCGAACATCTATGCGGATGGAGAGTTCGTCTGCGAGACCTCATGCGAGGTGCGCATCGCAGCTGGAGCGCTCCGCGTTCTGTCACTCGGAACCGGTAGTTCCAAATAGGGAATGCCCATAGCATTGCAGCGAAGCACGTTTTGCACGACTCTTCCCTTATCGGGACAGCTATAGCAGTTTCTTAGTTGCTGTGGCTCCCTAAATACCCTGTCATCCTGAGCCAAGGAGCGAAGCGACGCGGGCGAAGGACCCTGTGGTTTCCCTTTTTGGGGCTGCACTAACTCTGAAAATGCTCTAAGCCGAACTCATTGCTTTTCTCTCCTCTTCTTTAAGTACCGGCATCCCGCCGGCCTGGGATGCCACCCACGATGCCCATCGATCGGCAAAAGCGAGTGTCTGTTCCAGGTCCACGCCTCGGATGAGGCAGTGAGTCACGGCGGCGCTAAAGGCGTCGCCGGCGCCGATCGTATCGCGGACCTTCACAGCAAATCCAGGATGCTCGACGACGCGCGAGCCATCGGTCGCCGCAGCGCCACGCTCGCCACGCGTAACCAAAAGAAGCTTCACCCCAAGTTTCCGCCGCATTGCCGGCATCAACTCTGTTGCTGACTGGCCGGGAATTCCAAACATCTCCGCGAGCTGCGGCAGCTCGAGATCGTTCATCTTCAGCACCGTCGTAAAGCGCAGAGCAGCTTCGATCACGGTTCGCGAGTAAAAGGGCTTGCGCAGATTGATGTCAAAAACTCTCAGGCACGACGCCGGCGTATGTTCGAGGAACCGCAGAATGGTGGAACGAGATTCTGCCGAGCGCTGCGCCAGCGTGCCAAAGCAGACGGCATCGCATCGCCGCGCCAGCCGCTGCCAGTCGGATGACCACTCCAGCGCATCCCATGCGACAGGCTTTCGAATGTCGTAGTCCGGCTGCCCATTATGGAACTGAACATCGACCGTGCCCGTAGGAAGTTTCGCGTCAGTCTGGATCGCGCTCGTATCCACGTTGCGCGCATTTAATTCACTGCGAATCTTACGACCTAAAGCATCTTCGCCCACGCGGGTAGCGATCACCGCGCGATTGCCGAGCAGGGAAGCAATGTAAGCGAAATTCAAAGGAGCCCCACCCAGATGCTTTCCTGAAGGGAGCATGTCCCACAGAGCCTCGCCAATTCCGACGATTAGATGGCCGTTTAGCAGATTGCCTTCGTAATCCTGTTCGGAAGTCATAAAAGAGTTCTCAATCTCTCTTTACCCTTCCCAGCATGTTTCCACGATTTCATCGGCGAGCACTCGCACTAGAGGATTTTCCGAGTTAGTGTGATCTATGTTGGTCTTGTGGCACGAGCTCTACTAGACTCATGATGGTTCTTTCGCCGACGCTTTCAGCCACTGTCATCCTGAAGCGCTTCTTTTGCGCGAAGGATCTCCCGGAATGTGTCGGACTGAATTGCGCTTTCCAGGCTCTTGGCCAATGAGACATAGCTTTTCTGGTGAGAGCCAAGCCACAGCATTTCAGCCTGAAGCATTGCCGGAGATCCTTCGGCCAAAAGCGGGCCTTCAGGATGACAGGTGATTGAGCGCGTCCCACGATCAACTTCAACATTCGAGTAAGAACTCGTGCTCGATACGAACCGGCGGTCTACACCAACCCTGAAAATAGCACGAACCAGATAGGAATCAGCATCATACAACTGAGAGTACTGTTCATGGTATGAGTCTAACTTGGCTGCGTAACCCTGACTTTGTCTCAGGGTATCGCTGCGATTTCCTCAGGGTTACCCATCAATTTCCTGAGCGTTACCCATCGAGCGATTGCGAATTGATAAATGAAGGCAGCGAATGATTGTTCATTGGGGCAGTACTCCGTGTGATATCTCGCTTGAAGGAACAAACTTCGCATCGACAAAAGCCCTCGTTCGAGCTGAAAGTTTGTGGTGGAAATCAGCATATCTGTTTGTAAATGAGAGACATCGATGAGCATTAGCTTTACCTGACTACCTGGGGTTAACGCCCTTTTTTCCACGGCGTTAACCCCCAGATTTCCACGGCGTTAACCCCGAAATTTCCACGGCGTTAACGCCGAGTCTCAAAGGGGTTAACCCCAGTGAGACACGGAAGAAGCTCGACCACAACCATAAGCGAACCTGATCGAGACAGTGAAGATCGGCCAGTCTGAAAACTTTGTAACTCCATACGCGGCATCTCTACAAACACTACTATCTGTGCTATCCCGAAAGTGAGCGAAAGTCAAGCGAAAAAACAGTTCCCGAAATGGGCCAAATGTCTGAATCGCAAAAATAAGAATGGCGAGCATTCAAATGAAAAAAGCGGAGTACAAAGGATAAGGGCAGCCGCTCGGAAGCAGAGACCCCTCATTTCGGGCTGTTCCCTTTCTTTCCCTGAACCCATCCGAACGTGAGCGAAGAAGGTGAGACAAATGAAATCCGCGTCTCGAAAATCCATGCCGTCACTCTGGGATGGATGTAACCGTGAGGCTAGGCTCTCGATTATGATGAAGTCTTGTGAATGTCAGACGGCCTGAGTTGTTTGTCATCGCGTTGTTCGCTGCGCTTACTGCGTGTAGCGGCAAGTCCTCTTCTTCGTCCGGTGGAGGAGGTGGTTCGTCTGCGACTTTGGTTTCGATCTCGCTGAGCCCGAGCTCGCCTTCCATTCAGACCGGCGGGACGCAACCATTCACGGCTACCGGAGCATTCAGCGACAACACGACGCAGAATCTTACGAGCACGGCTACGTGGTCGTCGTCGAGCCCAAGTATTGCGACGATCAGTTCTGCCGGAATAGCCACCGGAGTAGCCGTTGGCACTACCACGATCAAAGCAGTGTCGGGGGCGATCAGCGGCACGACCACTCTCACCGTCAGCGCGACTGCACCTCCGCCGCCTACGACGGCAGACGTGCTGACCTATCACAACGATGTCGCGCGCACTGGTCAAAATCTGAAGGAGACTCTTCTCGCGCCCACAAACGTGAATGCGTCCAATTTCGGAAAACTGTTCGCGATCTCGGTAGACGGAAAAGTCGACGCGCAGCCGCTCTATGTGTCGAACGTAGCGATTTCCGGAGCCACACACAATGTGCTGCTGGTCGCCAGCGAGCACGACAGTGTGTACGCGTTCGATGCCGATACGGGCGCCAAACTCTGGCAAGTCTCGATGCTCAAGACGGGAGAAACCACGTCGGAGCCGCGCCTTGGCTGCGGTCAGGTCTCGCCTGAGATCGGAGTCACGGCTACGCCTGTCATCGATCGCAACGCCGGTCCGAACGGTACTGTGTATGTAGTCGCAATGAGCAAGAATTCTGCGCCAACGTACTTTCAACGGCTGCACGCGCTGAATCTTGCAACCGGCGCGGAAGAGTTTGGTGGGCCCCAGGATGTGCATGCGACCTTTCCCGGAACGGGAGCGAACAGCAGTGGAGGCTCGGTTTTGTTCGATCCGGGAGCGTACAAAGAGCGTCCTGGACTGCTTTTGCTGAATGGCGTCGTGTACACAAGCTGGTCGTCGCATTGCGACGTGGATCCGTACACCGGCTGGATGATCGGCTACGATCAAAACACGCTGTCGCAGACGACGGTCATCAACATCGTTCCCAATGGCAGCGAGGCCTCATTCTGGAACAGCGGAGCCGCTCCGGCAGCCGACGCCGCCGGCAACATCTATCAGCTCGCCGCAAACGGAACCTTCGACAGCACGCTCAACGCAAACGGCTTCCCAGCCCAAGGTGATTTCGGGAATGCGTTCATCAAGTTCTCGACCGTTAACAACAAACTGGCTGTGGCGGATTATTTCGCGCTATTCAACACCGCGAGTGAATCCAGCGCCGATACCGATCTGGGATCGGGTGGCGCCATGCTGCTTCCCGATCTGACCGATGGCTCCGGCGTTGTGAAACATCTCGCGGTGGGCGCCGGCAAGGACGAAAACATTTACGTCGTCGATCGCGACAACATGGGCAAATTCAATCCCTCGACCAACAACATCTACCAGCAACTGACCAGCGCAATCGGCGCGGAATTCGGCGCACCCGCATTTTTCAATAACACGGTCTTCTTCGGCGGAGTGAACGACAGGCTAAAAGCGTTCTCGGTCACGAATGCGAAACTCAGCGCGAATCCGACTTCCCAAACCGGCAACACCTTTCCCTATCCGGGAACCACGCCTTCGATTTCTGCAAATGGAAATGCGAACGGCATCGTCTGGGCAGCCGAAAACGGCAGCACAGCCGTGCTCCACGCCTACGATGCGTCAAACCTCGGCACGGAACTCTACAACAGCAACCAGGCCGCAAATGGCCGCGATCACTTTGGCACGGGCAACAAATTCATCGTGCCTACCGTAGCAAACGGCAAAGTGTACGTGGGGACGACCACTGGAGTCGGAGTATTCGGGCTTCTGCATTGATGATTGTGACCTGGATGAAGTACTTGGCAGAGGTGATGAAATCAGCCCCGGCTCGGATGATCTCTCCCCGCGATTGCCACTTTTCGGCAACATCGTTGGGATCAGATCTAACTTGTGTACGATTTTCGTACACTCTTGTTCCAAAAAGTGAGCAGTTCTCTTTCGGGAATTGATTAAAGCTGGTTTTCCACAACTCCAATGAAGAATTCGCTTGACCTCATTACGTCACCGCCCTATAAGTAACTCCCAATTCCCATTCTGCTACTCGTTGCTGGCGCGGGACAGACGCTCCGCTCGAATGCAAGATGTTTGGAATTCACTATACCCGCGACAGTCAACGGACGTTGATCTCGCGGCGCATGGTGGACGCTGTGTGGATTCTTTTCCGAACCAGGAAGATTCAGCGTGCTTGCATTCTGAAGGAGCTCCTCCATGAAACGATTGGCTTCGCGATATTTCGCTTTTCTGATCTGTCTCTTCACGTTTCCGGCAGTTTCATTTGCGGTGGGACCTAGCATTACGTCTATAAGCCCAGTCTCTGGCGTGATTGGGACCCCGGTTACGATCAACGGGTCTAGCTTCGGTAATTCTCAGGGCAACAGTACCGTCAAATTCAATGGGACCACAGCGGCTCCAAGCAGTTGGAGCGCTACGAAGATCGTTGTGTCCGTGCCGAGCGGCGCGACTTCCGGAAACATAGTCGTGACCGTGTCCAATAAGGCCAGCAATGGGGTGAACTTCACCGTCTTCCCGAACATCAGCAGCCTATCCCTGAACGCTGCAGCCGCTGGAATTTCGATTACCATTTCGGGAAGCATTTCGGCACATCGCAGGGAGGCAGTACGATTACGTTCAACGGCGCTGCAGGTCTTCCCACAAGCTGGAGCGCCACGCAAATCGTCGTACCGGTACCCAGCAGCGCCACCAACGGAAACGTAGTAGTCACGGTCGGAGGATTCTCGAGTAATTCGGTGCCGTTCACAGTTCTGCACGGCTATGTTGGCGGGCGGATGGAGATGACGCCGTTCTCTTATCCGCCTGACTATTCGCAGATAAACCTCAGTGATCCGGAAGTCCTCGATTGGGTTCATTGGGGGTTATCGGGCGCAAGTGGCGTCGATCGCAAGAGTGGTGCAAACCTCATTAGCGGTCTTACCGTTATCGGAGCCGAAGCCCCGACGCAGTACGCGAGTTGTGCAGACCATTTCAGTTGGACCAACGGAAACGTAAATACGAATGTCGTGGATGCCTGCTCTGGGTTGTTTTTGCAGTCCGTCGGAGATGGTTTTCAAATTACAGTGCCGGCGGATACTACACCCAAGACTCTGAAGCTGTACGTGGCAACCGACCACGGCAGCGGCCGTCTTCAGGCATCCCTGAGCGATAGCTCCGCAGTGCCTTACAGTGACTCGTCGATGCTTACTGGTGGCGACGCAGGCGGAACCTACAGCATCGACTTTGAGTCAGCTTCCGCAGGGCAGACGCTAACGGTGGTTTACACGCTTACCGTCGCCGGCGATATCACGATCGAGGCCGCAGAGCTAACTCCGAAGCACCCTAATGTGGCCATTACTCAGCCCTCGACCGGTCAAAGTTTTACGGCTCCAGCAAGCTTCACGGCTAGTGTTCAGGCTTCGCAAATCGGCTCGACCATCGGCAGTGTTTCACTGCTCCAAGACGGCAATTCGCTACTCACGCTGAATAATTCTCCGTTCGACTTCCAGGTCAGCAATCTCGCGGCGGGCAACTACGAGTTCTCGGCGAGTGCTGCAGACTCCAGCGGTCTGGCGCAGGCGTCATCACCTGTAGCTTTGCATGTGGTGGGAAGTGGTGGGGAGCTCGCTGCCAGCGTCGCAGTTCCGCCATCTACGGTGGATTTAACCCAGCAAGGGACCGCGGATTGGGTGCTGTACGGCAGACAAGAATTCGGGGCAGAGAATCCAGTCAATCTGGACCGAAAGGGAAACGTTTCTCCCCTGATCGCGGCGGCTTCACGCATTAATTGGGCATTTTGGTATCAGTACGGAGATAATCTCGTCACCTACACGGCCGAGGATGCAACGCAATCATTTGGTCCACAAACTACCGGAATCTATTCTCCAAACCCGGCCTCTGGGTTTCAGTTCACCATCAGCGCAGGCCTAACCGAGCGCACGGCAAACATCTATGTCGGCGCCTGGCAGGCCCAAGGAAAACTTGAAGCTTACTTGAGTGATGGGAGCGCTCCCGTTTACATTGACACCTCAACGGATACTACCGATCACATCAACCACGTATATACGATCAAGTACCACGCTGCCTCGGAAGGCCAGCACCTGATCATTCGCTACACGCTGCTAACCAATCACGCATTTGGGAATGTCACCCTGCAGGCGGTCACCGTAGATGGTGCTCCTCGACAGGCTCCGTCGATAACGAGTGTGTCTCAAGCGGCTGATCCGAGGGGTACCCTGATTTGGATCTACGGCGCCAAGTTCGGAACCACTTCCGGAACCGTCCTGTTCAATGGGGCGCCTGCTCAGGTGCTCTACTGGAGCGACACAGCCATTGAAGTGTCAGTCCCGCCCGGTGCCACATCGGGTCCGATTGTCGTCAGCACAGACGGCGCTTCCAGTAACGGGCTGAACTTCACGGTGACCCACGCCACGCCGCCTGGACCACCGGCAACGATAGCGCCGTCGCAGGTGAGTTTGTTTGTTGGGGACACACGGAAGTTTCAAGTTCTGGACAGTTCCGGTCGACCGACGACAGCGTCATCATGGACCAGCAGCGATACCACCATCGCCGATTTTGGTCCCGACCCAGACGATCCGACAGGAACGCCTATCCTCACCGCTAAAGCCTCAGGCCAGGTGACCATCAATGCTGATTCAGCCACTGCTACGGTCACGGTGTATCCACAGGGGACGAGCTTTCCTGCGGGAACAGTCTTGTGGTCGGTGCCCAGCGCGTCCGCAGGTGGAGGGAGCGGCGCTTTTAGCGTGCAGGCGATGCCGGCGCCTTCAAGTCTGGCCGACCTGCTCATCGTGCAGCCGTCGGGATTGGTGCAGGCTCTAAAAGCGGATGGCACGCCGGTGTGGAATGCAAGTTTCGGCTTTAATGCTGCCCACGCTTTGCCCGATGCAAACGGCGGAATTATCGGGTTCACTGACGGCTCAACGCCTATGACCCGCATCGACAGCTCGGGCAAGCCCACCTGGAGCATTCCCCCAACTGACTATCACTTTTGGTCATGGAACATTTCGATTCATCCAGACGGGACAATTTTCATCCTCGGGACGCTTAAGCAGCCGCCGGATAATGCGCAGACGACTACGTACGTAATAGGAATCGATGGCCTAACCGGAGGCGAGAAGTTTCGCGTTCCGGTGGCCAGCCCAAATGAGCCCGCGGCGAGCACTATCACGATTGCTCCAGACGGCGATGCCTACTTGGAACACATACTCGAGACGACGTCGCAAACGCAACAGAACACTGATGTCACTACAATTATTGATTCGACTTCGGCTGCCTCACTGCGGATCATGAAAATCGGACCAGACGGTACTTACGCCGACAGCGAGATCCAAAATTGGTCGAGCACCTATCATGAGGAAGACGATTTCTCCGACAGTGGAGCCACTGAGGTAGCAACGTATTCCTATAGTCCCGCACCGTTACCTCTGTTTTCCTTGAAGGAAATTATTCCCGATAATCACGGCAATCTGCTGGCATCTTGGAGCTACGCGGTTCCGGGCTGGACGCAAACTTGCACCACTATCAACCGGCATAGCCAACAACAGAGCACAACCTGCAGCGGCGAGGTGCCGGGACAGGATAGCCAAGCACACGTGGGTTTGTTGATCGGCACAACTCTGCAGAACGATTTCACCCTCAGTGGTGTCAATGAGTTCACAGGGCCTATGGTGATGGGAGAAGGCGATACCGCATTCGCAACGGTGTACGGATCAGACAATCTCAACCGAATTGTTGCATTCAATGCTGCAACTGGGGCCGCGCTGTGGAGCACGCCTGCAACGTCCGATGAACTCAGTCCAATATTAGCGCTCGCGGGGGATGGCATCATGATCGGTCAGACAAGCGGAAGCTCACCATCGACCATCACCCGTTATGATGGAGGCGGGAACTCTACGCCAGACCTCGTAGCAGGGTATAGCCCTCAATATCTCAGGGCAGGAGGCTTACTACTCACACTCGACACTTCGGGCCTGTTCACTGCATATGCCGATGCAGCAGTTAACTTGGCTAGATCGGATTGGGACCAGCCCGGGGGGAACGGCGCGAGAACAGCGCCAACCGAATGGCCGCAACTCGTGAGATGCAGTGACGGCGTAACTAGCGAATGCGCACAGCACAGTTGGACAGTCGCTACGGGCGGGCCCAGGGATTGGATCTTCAATGGGTTGTATGCCCTCGAGCGACTACTTGGAACGCCTTGCGTGAGAAACTCATCCGATCCGGCAGAAATACAAGCTTGCAATATCTCTGACTATGTTTTTACGTCACAAGTAAAAGATGCCAATGGGAATCAGGGATATGGCACTGCGTTGCTAGGCTTTCTTTTAGCAAGTCCACCACAATTCTATGACGCTACGCTTTCAACCCTAATAAAGTGCGGATGGATTGAGTCCTGTTCCGGATCTGCGGAGGTCAAAGACGATTTTCTTCTCGATCCCTTTGACGCGTCTACCGTCATCTTTGACTCGCGGCAAAGGCCCACTATTCCGCCTATGAGAACATTCTTCAACCCCAACATCATCTGGAGAGAATTCCAGAATGTCTCTGGGCCTCATGATGCCGACAATATGGCGATGGTCTTTCACGAAGCGTTGCACGCATACACTCGATTACCCGATTTTCCGGACATTCTTAATTTAGCGGGACCTAGCCTCAAAAAAGAGCTTCAGTGTTCACTTGATCCGGAGAAAGGGACCT
Source organism: Terriglobales bacterium (assembly GCA_035764005.1). Lineage (NCBI taxonomy): Bacteria > Pseudomonadati > Acidobacteriota > Terriglobia > Terriglobales > Terriglobales bacterium. The sequence goes on along the minus strand of DASTZZ010000103.1, from coordinate 21,950 downwards.
ATGACGTTACGGCATTTTTGATGCAGTTTACAAACACAACTCCGCCAGCTGTAGTCCAGGGTTGTACGTCATTCGCCAATGCAACTCGGCCTACCGTACCTCCACAATGAGTCTCAAGGAAACGGGACGTATGGAAACCGCAGCGTTCGAGTAAAGGAGATTATGAGTGGGAGTCTGAGTAGATTAAGGAACATTGCACTGGTAGTTTTCGCAGTACTAATCGTGAGCGCCGCTTCCATGTGGTCGCTTGCTCGATATCAACAGACAAAATTCGAAAAACTCGCCGAAAGTGTTTCTAGGTTGAAGGCTTATGATTCTCCTTTCGATCAGGCAGAAGAGATCCTTACTCGCTATAAGCAACACGCGACTGTTGAAGATCAACCCTGTACAGCATCATCGTGCAAATTTACGATCGTCCTGAAGAACTTCCTCGTCGATAATCACGTTCCAGTTCGCACGCGGTGGTTTGATAGCAAGCTACTCAGGCTCTTTGGCGTTCGGCCAGCTGCTGTGGTCGCAAGGGCAGCAATCAAGGATGGTACAGTTCAGGAGTCAGAACTCGCCGCAGCATATGAGAGCACCAGGGGTGCCTGGATATGGGCCAGTTGGAGCTCGGTCGTTCACCTATCACTGGCCTCGAAGTGTGAAAATCTAGCTCTAGGCAGAGAATCCTCCTATATGGTTACTACCGGGCATACAAATCAATCCAATATGCACGGACCCTACGTCTCCGCCACCTTTGAGCCAAGCATCAACGACAGTGAGAGGGCCCGATGTCAATACATCAGATTCGATTGCATGACCAGTCTTATCGAGTGTGCCAACAATGGTTCGGTAGGCGCAAGGAAATTCATGCCCCGCGTCGAGCAGGACATTGCTGATACTGAAACCATTCGGCAAGTTCACCCTGAACAGTACTCAGATGCTGTCCACCGTTGCCTGTACGGAACTCAAAAGATCAAATAACCGGTTGGCGCCTAAGCTAGAGAAATCACAGAAATCGGAGACCCCTCTCCCTAATTTGCCACGGTTTCCCCCAAAGCCAATGCCGGATGCCCCACCCATTCCCATATTGATATGCTGTTCTGGATGTCTAGGACTCGGGTGCCCCACTCTCGCGTGCCGTTCGCGAGGGTGGGCTGAGATCTGTGCCGCACGTCTATAATGGCGCGCCGTGCCCACGCGTCTGAAACGTATTTACGGTCATCATGACCTTCATTTCGTTACCTGCAGTTGCTACAAAAGGCAGCCACTTCTGGGAAGCGGGCGTTCTCGCGATGTCTTCCTCCGCATCTTCGAGCAGGTTCGGCGGAAGTATCGCTTTGAAGTGGTCGGCTATGTGGTCATGCCTGAGGACTTTCACGTTTTGATCAGTGAGCCTGAAATCGGGACGCCTTCGACGGTGCTGCAGGTTCTAAAACAAAGGGTAGGTCAGCGTCTGCTGCCGCCTCGACGGAAGAGCCAGAATCAACTCGGCTTGTGGAAAGAAAATGGAAAGCAGAAGAAGCGTCATTTCTTTCAGCCTCGCTTTTATGACTTCAACGTCTACACTCGCAGAAAGATCATCGAGAAGCTGCGCTATATGCACAGAAATCAAGTAAAGCGAGGATTGGTACCGTCGCCAGAATTATGGGGGTGGAGCAGTTTCCGAGCCTACTATTTTGGCGAGAAGAGCGTGGTCTGGATCGAGGGACTACACCCGAACCCCAAGCTGCGGATGGTGAAAGCGACCAGGTTGGTAGGCGATTGACGTTACACCCCACCCTCGCGAACGGCACGCGAGAGTGGGGCACCCGACTTCTCGAGAATGATACTGTGTTCCAGTATGGGAACAGGGTGGGGCACCCGGCGCTCGCGCCGAGACGAGATCCTCTAAGGGGAATATCGGCGTGAGGAGCGCCGAACTTCGCCGACAGTTCCGACAGGACAGGTATAGACCTAATCAAACCCAGGAAGGGCAGGCAATCGAGGAGCCGGAAAAGCGGTACTTGGGTCACGTGCTGTAGTTTGCGACCACCCGGATGATCTTGCCGTTCTCACCCAGCTCCATAAACTCTGCGGTTCTTGTACCGCTCTGATTCCTGTAGCAGAGGACGATGCTGCTTAGGCCGCGCATTGCGTCCAGCAACTCAAAATTGAGGTTCGGATAGGCTTGCAGTCCGCGCCGGAAGTACTCGCGCAGCGCGACCTTGCCTTCGACCCTCCCGGATGGACGATTCAATATCTTGGCCGCCACTGGAGAGGTCAGGACGACCTCGTCGTCGTAGTGCGACATAATGGCGTCAAGATCGTGCGAGTTCCATGCTTCAATCCACTCGAGTGCAAATTCTCTAATTGCAGGTCCTGGAGACATGCAAGTGATCATATAGAGTCCGCATAACGATCTGATGACCAAGATGGAGAGATTCGATTGAAGCGGCTCATCCTTGCGAGCGCTTTGGCGGTGCTAATCGGCGTGCCCAGTGGTTGGGTGATCGCGATGCTGCTGACGCCGGCATTTTGGCGCTTGGAGCCGATCCTGCATATGGAACTGGCCGGTCACTCCGGTCCGTCTGATTGGATTTTTTACCTGGTGTGGTTGATCGTGATCCCTTTGTTATTCGGCATCTTTTGGGGCTTGCTCCGCCAGAAAGCCAAGGCACCGTATCGCGTCTGATCCTGCGGAATTCACGGGTGTTTGAACAGGGTGCGCCTCCTCCGAGGAGCGAAGCAAACAATGATTCGGGCACCGAACTACGGCGTTAGCACAGCCTCGAATCCAGAAGCCGCCCGTGATTGACTGATCTTAGTAAGTGCACCGGTGCTTTGGTCGATACGATATGTGATGGCTCCGCCGATTGCATAAAGATACTTACCTGAAGGATTTGCATTTAGCGCCCAGCAGCTACCGGTGTCAAAAGGTGTTCCGGGAAGCGGTGTTAATTGGCCGCTATTTTCGAGCTTGTAACCTTCTAAATAGCCGGGACCGGCGCTTTGAGCACAAAAATAAACGTAACGCTGTGTCGGATCAATCGCGAAAGATCCTGCTTCGGCGAGAGTCAGCGGCGTGGAAGCGAGGCGTGTGAGGCTGCCATCGTCGTTGATGTGCATCGTTATTATTTTTTGCGAGGCAGAAATGAGTAGCATCCGATCGTCTGGAGTAATCGCACTTAAAGAGAAATTCGATTCTCCTACGGAGAAAGGCGATCCGCGTACAACGCTCGGAACACCGGTCTGGGGGTTGAGCCGCCAAGCGCCGATAGCGTTGTTGGACTGAGTAAAGAGTTCAGACCCCTCATTGTTGACGAGAGGACCGCCGCTTGTGGGACCGGGAAAAGGCGAATCGGGAATGCGTTGCAACGCTCCAGTTTGCTGGTCTACAGCAAAGACGTCCAAGCCGCCTGCAACCATCATGTAAACGAAAAGCCCACCCGGATCCGCGCCCATAGGGGCGGTGAAGTTCAGTATGGGAGCCATCCGGCTCAAAGATCCATCTGAATGATTGATGATGAAAGACGCAGTTCCAGACGGTGGCCTCGATCCGTGATCATCGGGTCCCGAAGAAGAGACGAAGAGGAAATGTCCGTGCCGGTCGGCGGCAATACCGGTCGTGAATGCGCCAGTACCGTCGTCGGTGTCCCCACTTGAAATGGAGGTCACGCTGCCGTCGTCGTGGAGAACTCCGCCGTTAATAGAGCTGCCAGAGGGTTGAATCGCGTAAATAAATCTCGCTGCATCCACGCTCGCTGCTGGACTGGACCCGCCAGAGCCAGAGCTGCTTGGTCCCGACCCGGAACCGGAGCTGCTCGATCCACCTGCAGATCCCGATCCCGAACCCGAACCACCATTCGGGGACGATCCCCCGCCAGAAGGTCCAGCAGCGGGTGTCATGGTGTTGCTCCGTTGACCGCTTTCACCGCAGCCGAACAAGAATAGGGCGCCGAAGATCGTGATTAATAGCAGAGAACAGCGATTTCGCACCGTTAACCCCAGGAGACTCAGAACTCACTCGATCTGATGCTTAGGCACTAAAGAAAGTGGTTCGGCTCTGGGTCGTCGTGATCCAGGCAATCCCCGCGGGGGTGACGTCGATTGGTGTCTCTGTTCCGGTTCTCACATCCGAAAAATCTGGATTCATGAAAACAATGTCAGAGAGCGAGTACCTTCTCCTCAAGCAACTCACGGTCCCAGGTCTGCCGGGTGGCATGCGCTGGTCGATGCCGGAGTTGGCGGGCTGGGCGGAGTCTTCCAGGGCACGTTCACGAAATCGAAGAACTCGTTCAAGCTCGGTTGGGCCGCATCGCGGGCGGTCAGATAGTTGCCATCGTGAATGAATCGATCTTCCACGAACTTGATGATCGCGGTGTGATCCATCGGTGTGTGGGCAACATAGTGTTTCTTGGTAAATGGAGAAATCACGATGTTCGGCAGGCGGAAACCTAGCTGTGCGGCGAATCCTTGTTGCGCCGGAGCATCTCCGGGATTTGCTCCGGGATCGGTGCTTTGTAAATCACAGTGCAGATTGCCGGGGCCGCCGAGGCAGGGATTGAACTGATCGGGATTCACGGCAATGCTGCGGATGTCGGTAGTTACGCCCAACGTAGCGTCGGTGAAATCGTTGGTATGACCGGGGACCGGAGGAACGTGGTCGAACGGCCCGCCGCCTTCATCGTAGGAAAGGAAGAAGACGGAATCGCTCCACGATGGGCTCGCCATGAATGCGTTGATCAGCTTCGCCATCTCCCGCTGTCCGACGAGAATCGAGGCGCCGGAGCCGGGATGCTCATCGCTGATTCCATATCCGGGCTCAATGTAGGCAAAGGCCGGCAGCGTCCCATTGCTCATATCAGTCAAGAATTGTGACAACGGCGCAATATGATTTGGATCGATACAGAAGTCGTTATTGGGATCGCCCACGGCTTGTCCGGACGGCTGCGTTGGAGCGTTGCACGCCGCGTGCGTTGGATTGTCGTACAGATATCTCGCCGAGTAGTTGAAGTATGAAAATGACGTTGCGGGAAATTTGTCAGGGTGGCTCGATTGACACTCATCGGTGTCGGCAGGACATTCGTCCGCAGTAACCGAGTAGTAAATCTTCCAGGAGACGCCTGCGTTGTCGAGCTTCTGGAAAATAGTTTCGATACTCAGTCCGCCGACGTGGTCATCGTTCGACGGATCGCGAACCAGGCCTTGCGTGGTGCCTCCGGTCATCGTCGCCAGGCGATTCGGAATGGTCTTGCTGGCCACTGGAGAGAACCAGCGATCGGACAAGGCAAACTCCGATGCCATGAAGTAGTAGTAGTTAAGAAAATCCTGGTCGTAGTAGCCCATCGCGCGACGGCCTTTGAGATCGGTGAACTTGCCGGTTCCCGCTCCGCTCTTGGCAAAACCCTCGGCAATATGCACGAAGCCGTTCATCAGGATCGAGCGCGAAGGGGCGAAGTCGAATCGATTCACGTCGCCATAGCTCTCCAGCCAGGCTGAGGACAGATCATCCACGCACGTAGTGCTGAGCTTGAAGAGGTTGAAGTTGTCCCCTTCGTCGTCCGGATTTGGGAATTTATTCAGCTTATCTTCAATTCCATCGACGTCATATTGTTTGCCATCGTCTCCTATTTCAAAGCCGTGGCTCTTGCGATAGGGATTGAGCATGCCAAAGTAATTGTCGAAGCTGCGGTTCTCCTGCATGAGGAAGATGACGTGGTTGATCTGGTGCACATCTTTCACCGTCACCTGCACAGATGCTGTCGCCGTTTGGTTATCTGCCCCTGTCGCTGTAGCGACGCACGTAACCGTGTTCTTGGGAGTGACCGACAGAGTGCCGCCGGTTCCGGGCAGGGTGCTGGTGAATTCCTGAGTGCCGTCGCTATCGCTGCAGACAACTCCCACCTCGGAGGCATTAGTCGCAGTCACTGTCAGTGTCGAGCTTTGTCCGGGGCTCACGCCGGTTGGGTTGACGGTAATCGTGACCGTCGGCTTGGGCTGATTCACGGTGACGGTGACATGAGCAGAGCTGCTGCCTCCGCTGCCCGTGGCAGTTAGCGTGTAAGTCGTCGTTTGCGTCGGTGAAACGGTGGCAGATCCGGAGGCAGCAACGGTTCCGACCCCGTTGTCGATTGTTACTGCAGTCGCGCCGGTGGTCGCCCAATTCAGTGTGGTGCTCTGTCCCGCGGTGATGGACGTGGCTGCGGCAGTAAAGCTGCCGATCGATGGCGGTCCGGCGGGCTGTAGCGATCCGGCAACCAGGCCTCGCCCACATCCGGGGGTGAAGCTCAGAAGAAAAAGAAAAAAAGACACCAATGAGAACTTGCAGATGTTCGATCCGGTTACTGACATATGGCCTAGACACTTAGAACCAGCAGCTCCCGAACCGAGTTGCTCCCGCCTGCATTTGTCTTGGCACCAATTGGGCCAAAAAGTCGCTACATCTATGACGAGAAAAAGCCCGCTGGCGGCGGGCTTAGGACGGAGAGGCGGTTGGGAGGGCTGCTAGGCTCCGCGTTTGAACGGGAACTCCGCGGGATTGTCTTCTTCCCCCGTTTGTTCGAGGGCGATGTCGGCTAGATCGAGCCATTGTTGAATGCGAAGCGTTTCTCCATCCTTCTGCTCGCGATTGCTCAAGAAGAATTTTGGAGGACGCGGTTTGCGGGGCTCAGTCCAGATCTTTACCTTTCCTTTGGTCGGCATCTTCTCCTGTACTCGAACCGGCCGCGGGGAACGGACAGCCAGGAACTTCGCCTTCCACCATAAATGCCATGGCTGTCATGAATGATGACAAAAATAATCTTAGACGGGGATGTTACGAGGCAGGGGATAGGGAACAGGGGACAGGTTACAGGGAGCGTCGCGCGCTTGCTCCCGCAGCATGGGAGTTTGTAGGGATTCCTCGCTCCTGCTCACGCAAACAGCGCGTGCGCATCCGTTCGGAATGACAAAAAGCGAGAGTCTCAGGAGCTGTAATGCAGCAACGAGAAGACGTCGTATTCCTTCAGCTTCTCGCGGCCATTGAGGAAATCGAGCTCGACTACAAACGCCAAGCCCGCGATGTTGCCGCCTAACGATTTTACGAGTTGAATCGTCGCAGCGCAGGTTCCGCCGGTAGCAAGAAGATCATCTACGATGATCACGCGCTGGCCGCGGCGGACTGCGTCTTTGTGCATCTCGAGCGAGTCGCTGCCGTATTCGAGCTGATATGTCACCTTTGCGGTCTCGGCTGGCAGCTTCTTGGGTTTGCGGACTGGCACGAAGCCAGCATTCAGTCGATAAGCCAGAGCTGGGCCGAAAATGAAGCCCCGCGCCTCGATTCCCAAAACGAGATCGATGTCTTTCTCCATGTAGTGCGCTGAGAGTGCATCGATCAGCGTGGCAAAGCCGACCTTGTCTTTGAGCAGCGTTGTGATGTCATAAAAGAGAATTCCCGGTTTAGGAAAATCAGGAACTTCGCGGATCAGCTTCTTGAGATGATCGCAGTTGATTGGTTGCGACTTTGACGTGGACCTTCCGGGAGAGGGGCTCATTTACCAGGCTCCTTCGATGCGGAATGATGTTTCCCTTGCTTGCTGCTCTTCTTCAAATTCCTGCACTTCATCGACGCGCGCCGCTCGCGGTCCGCTGTCGAGCGCCTTCCGCAACCGCGCAAGCTGCTCATCGCTGCCGCTGGCGAGGACCTCGACGGCGCCATCTTCGTTATTGCGCACCCATCCGCCAATGCCGATGGCGCGGGCTTCGCGTTCCACAAACCAGCGAAAGCCTACGCCTTGAACGCGTCCCGTGATGATGTAGCGACGAGTCATAGGGAAGCTGCTGGCTACTAGCTGCTAGCTACTGGCTAAACCAAAATCAAAACCGCACCGATTGCGCGGATGCTTCGCCGCGGATTTCACGTCTTTGGCAGAACTGGCTGGAAGCCGGAACTCCGCGTTGTAACAACAGAAGCTAGCAGCTAGAAGCTAGCAGCCAGCAGCTTGTTTTCACGCTCTGGACAAATACGCGCCTTCGGCCGTATCTACTCGAATCTTTTCGCCTTCGTTGATGAACGGCGGCACTTGGACTACCAGCCCGGTTTCCAGCTTTGCTGGCTTTGTCACGCTGCTGGCTGTGGCGCTTTTGAGTCCCGGTTCGGTTTCGACCACCGTGAGTTCTACTGTTTGCGGCAGTTCAATTCCTACCGGCTTGCTGTCGTAGAACTCGACTTTGATTTGCAGATTTGGCGTCAGGTACTCGACGGCATCCCCGAGTGTGTCGCGCTTCAGGTGCGTTTGCTCGTAGGTTTCCGTGTTCATGAAGTAGAAATCGTCGCCGTCGCTATAGAGGAACTCCATATCGACTTCATCGACGACGATCTTGTCGATGGGATCGGGCGAGCGGAAGCGGTGCTCGAACATCGCTCCGGTGCGCAGATTGCGCAGCTTGGCCTGAATGAACGCGCGCAGATTGCCCGGGGTACGGTGCTCAACGCTGAACACCGAGTGCAGATCATTGTTGTGCTTGATGATCATGCCCGGACGCAACTGTGTGGCTGGAATCGCCATGCAGAAAAGTCTCCTTGCTGAACTGGTGAATGCCTGCCGAGGCGGGCTGGAGTAGCCGCGAGGACGCGGCGAACTCATTATTTTAGCAGGCGAGGACGGCGGGGGCGGCTGCGGACGTGTTTTCAGCTTCCGAAGAGATTCCGTGATACCTCTTCGCGGCTGACGCCCAAATAGTCGGCAACACCGCCGAGTATCCCGGACAATGTCCCGATCTTCAGGCTTCGGTGAGCGGGCACAGTGATGTGGTGTTCGGAGCCCATGCGAGTGGAGGTCAGGCGGATATGGCTGCCGGTTTGACGTGTTGTGACGTAGCCGTACTTTCTAAGAAGTCGGGAAAGTTGTTCACCGCCGAGGTCACGGGAACTTTCAAACCGAAATGACCTCATCCTTGACCATGTGCAAACGAATTACGCCAGGTTTTTCATTGTCCCCGAAATGGCAGAGCACCGCATCGCGGAGCATCGTTTTGAGTTCATCGAGGGAATCTGCCTCTGTGAATATCGGAAATCCGAGTGCGCGTGCTTCGTAGCCTCCCTCGGGAGATTCCTGTACATCGAAGATGATCTCGGTGGGAATCATGGATTGAGCTCATTATACGGTTAGGAAGAGCTAAAAAATCCGGCACGCCCCTCACTCATGATGCGTGGTCAATCGTGGTGCATACCCGGTCCCATGCCCCACACATCTTTATCGTTCGGATACACATGCACCATCCAGCCGAAGACGCGCGGCACGAACTTCCCGCCCGCTGCCTCGCATGCCTCTTTTGTGGAGATCGAGCCTGCCATTCCGAATTTGGGATTCTTCTGCCACATCTCGGCGCTGCGATCTTTTGGCGGGAAGCAGAAATTTACGTGCTGATGCCAGTGCGCAACGCTAAGAGGGATGCGGTCATTTAGTTCGTCTTCACTGTCCCTCGCAGGCGCCGTGTACATCACGCCAGCGAGCTTGTAGCCATCGGGAGTTTTGTCATAGAGCAGGGAAGTCGGGTGTTCGGGATTGAAGCGGAATGCGGCTTCAAATGCGTAACGATTGTTGGTGAAGTGATACTGCTTCTGCGGGACGTTGGGCAGGAAGATCTTGAAGCCGTCGTTCAGGGCGGTGTGGTAATCCTGATATTTCTGCATTACCTCGCGCGCTTCGTCCACGACTTGCGCTGCACGCCGCTGATCTCCATTCTGGATCGGACGCAGCTCGGTCATCTTCATGTGCGGTCCCATGTCCATGTGGTGCGAGCTCATCATTTGCGTGGCGGCGTTCATTCCCTGTGCGCCCGAGTCGTGATCGTGTTCCATGTCCATCCCATCCATTGAAGACATGTCGTGCGCTGCCGGCTGTGAGCGCTCCTGCTGCTGCGCGGAGAGAAACGTTATGAGCACGAGCGCCAAAATCGCACAGGCTGCAAGCGTTAGTTTTGGCCGCATAGGACCTCCATGAGGAAATATACGAACAAGCTGACACAAAGGATCAGGAATTCTGAACCCAATGGATTGAACGGCTTAGCAGCAGAAATGTTGCGGCAGGTTCATTGGTAATTCGTAATTTCGTGATTTCGCGATTGGAATCGCTTCGCGCACCAGACTGGCAATGAATACGTATGCGGACTGAATCAGGGCCGGGGACCAAGAGGCTGGACGAGCGGAGACTCAATAAATCGCGAAATCAGGAAATCACGAAATTTCTTTAGTGCACCCAGGAAATGTCGTAGCGGCTGAACCGGACGGCAAATCCGCTGGCCACTCCGTCATATCCAGGCTCGACGCGAACGACTTCGCCTTCGCATGAGATCTTCAGTTGGCGACCATCGCCGGAGTCAGGCAGAACCAATTGCAGGGACAGACCTTCACCGATTTCCGCCTGCATCTCGCTGTAAAAGAACGCTCCCAGGGTATTCATATCGCGCAATGCGGCGACTTGCAGCTCGTTAGGCTGATTGATGGGGGAAACGGTCGCCGACAGCGGGTTGTGCAGCCGGGATTCCCGGCGCTGCTCGGGCAGGTGATGCCGCATGATGTCGAGGGATCTCGGACTTTCCTGGAACAAGCTCAGCCTCCAAACAGCACGACTATCGCTGCAGTTATCCGGCCAACTTGTAAGTTGCTGAATGCGCAGGAACATTCCTGTTTTCCACAAGGTATCCAGAGAGAAAAATTTGCACTTAGAGGAAAGGACCGTGTGAATTTTTGCCGGTAGAACTAGTGGTGAGACTCGCCTTTTGGAAGATTTAAGCGAAAAGAGGAACGAATTTCTGATCTCACTGTGGAATGCATCTTCTGGAGACAAAGTTGGAACTGGGCTTTCATCGTGGCGGCCAGGAAGCACTTAGCGTCGACAGCTTTAAGACATTTTCATGCAAAAAAAAGGAGGGCCGGTTTCGCGGCCCTCAACACTGCGGATTGTAGAACTAGAAGATGAACCTCATCTGCAGACGCATATTGCGCGCGTTCTGGTAGATGATCGGTTGGCCATAACGTGAAGCCAAGGTGTTAGGGGCACCGTTCACGTTCGGTCCACCGTAGACAAGCTGGCCCTTGGAGTTCACCGTCGTGGTTTTGTTGTTCATCAGGCTCATGTAATCGAAGTTGGTCATCAGGCTCAGGTAGTCCCAGCCGGGATCCGCCGCAGACTGTTGTGTCGTAACTCCGGTCGCCAGAGGGCTGTTGTACAGAGCCAGCGGAGCATGCTGATTGAGGATGTTGAAGACATCAGCACGGAACTGCAGCCTCAGATTTTCATTTGACTTGCTAACATGAAACTCTTGAGAAAGGCTCAGGTCCGATTGCATGAGCCAAGGCGTGCGCTTGCCTTGCGTAATGCTGTCGCGCACGATGTCTCCGGTCGCCGGATCCTGGTGGAAATTCACCCAGTTCCCCTGACCTTCCACAAACATGCAACTCGACTGGCTGTCCACCGTCGGCAGACAGGTGCTCTGCGGAGTTCCTTGACCAAACTCTTGTACAAGGCCGAAATTCGTTTCCTGACCGAGCCACTTCAGACGATAGTATCCGTATCCGGAGAATACATTTGGACGATCCGTCGGCAGCGGTCCTCCCACCGGTTTTCCGTGGGCGTCGAACAGCATCTGCGGCAGGTCGAAGGCGCGGTTGTTGTTGGGTTCATGACGACCTCCGCCACCATCGAGGAAGTAGGTGTCGCTCAATCCAGGATAGTTTCCGTACAACCGGCTGTAGGTATACGCAGCCTGTCCGCCCCAATTACCGCCGCCGCGTTTGATCAGACGGAATTCAACTCCGTCGTAATCGCGCTGGGCTTTGGGTAGGTTTGGGCAGCTTGGGCAAACAGCGGTTGTGAAACCCGCGTTCGGTAGAGGCCGGTGTAACAGCTGACTGTATGCCGAACCGGGATTGCCGATGTAGTACTGGTTGTCATCCACCGACATGTCTTCGATGGTCCAATCGAGGCGCTTACGCGCATAGCGGGACTCGAAGGCGAGCGTCGGACTTAGTTCCCAGTCAGCTCCGAAGACTGTCTCGTGCGTCTGCATGGGGTGCATGTCTGGTTGGATGACCGGGTCAGTCGGGTCGCCGGGAGCACTCGCGCGCCAGTTCTGATTTTCGATGAAGTCACCCGGCAGGCTGCCGCTGGCCGGACCTGAATCGGGGCAGAACTTGCCATTTACGTTGTTCGGAACAATCTGGGTGTAGTCGGTCGTGGTGAGGGCATAGACGCAATCATGCCAACGATCGCCACCAAACGAGCCGCGTGGCAGGGAGTACTTCATGATGTCGAAGAACTTACCGTATGATCCGTACAGCTTGACCTTCCCATTATGGAACAGATCGTAGGCCGCGCCGATGCGGGGAGCAACCTTCTGTGTGAAGCCGAAGCTGATGGATGAAGCTCCGGGCCGATACGGCGGCAGGAATTCTTTATCGAGACGGACGCCCGCATTGATGGTAAGACTTTTGATTGTCCAACCATCCTGACCGTAGATGGAATGATTCAGGGCGGAGACGTTGCCGTTGGTCAGAACGCCGTCACGCAGAACGTAGTAGCCGTCTGGTCCGGCGCACTTGCCATACTTCGCAATAACAGAAGCGCACACCGTCGCGGTCGGTCCACTGGCCGTCGAATAGATATCGGTATTGCTCATGAATACATTCACGAGCGAAGTACTGAACGAATTGCTGACATTCTCAGCCTGCCGCTGCACGGCGTATCCAGCTTTCAAGCTGTGCGTGCCGAAGAAGTTTCCGACAAGGTATGAAACGTCGGTGTTCAACTGGCGCCGATCAAAAATGTCAAAGAGCTGCTGAGCGTTGCTTGGAATGTTGAAGAATCCAGCCGTGTGCTGTGATGCCGAAGGCAGCCCGCAACCAAAAGCGTTTGACGCGGTACATGTGGTGTCATCCTGCCACACATAGCGGGTACCGGTTGGTTTTCCTCTATCTTCCGAGTTCTGGTAGAACGAGCCGTATCTCGCCGTTACCACCATCCTGGAATTCACCGTCCAATCACCGCCAAAATTGAGGATCGTCAAAGGATTTACCGTTCCCGTATCGGCCCGCAACGTATTGGGATCCGTGCCCGCGCTGGTATTTACCTGTCCGAGAGCGGAATCCGGAGCGGGGAGGTTCACTCCACGCGTGCGGTTGAATGCGCTCTGCCAAGCTCCGTGCAATTGCAGCGAGCTGAACGGACTGTAATCGAGCCGATTCATGAAGTACTGCGTATTCTGGGTCTGTGTGAACGAGTGCGGACCAGGATTGGTGCCGGTGAAATTCACTTTACGGGTGACGTTATAAAGCGAAGGTACATAGCTGCTGAAGAACCGCAAGCGGTCCCAGTGCAGCGGTCCACCGACTTCGTAACCAGGCTCAACAATGCTCCACTTGTCCTGTTGCTGGACGTAACGCTGAGCAGTGCCATCGAGCCGATCAGCCCAGAGGTCACTAGCGCTACCCTGGTTTAGCTTCGTACCCGGCTGCAGACGGAGATTGCATGTTGTAACACCAGCGCCGATCTGGCGATTTATGCAATTATCGTTAGCGCTCAACGGGCTTCCCTGGTAGTAGGCGAACACGCCTCCATGCCACTGCTGGCCACCGCGCTTTTGAATGACGTTTACAACTCCGCCAGTCGCCCCGCCGAATTCGGCTTCGAAACTTGAACTCTTAACCTGGACTTCCTGCACGAACTCCATGGGCACATTGGCGCCGACACCACCACCATAAATACTCGTGGTGTTCAAACCATCCATCATGTAAACGTTCTCAGCGTCGGAAGCGCCGTCAATTTGAAAGCCGTTGAGTTTGCCTTGGTCGGTCGTCCTGCTCTGCAGTTGCTCCTGGCGAGCGCCGGGGGCGAAGGGAATCACCGATTGGAATGACCGTCCATGGGGGGTATTCTCGAGAACGTCTTGGGTGATGGTGACGGCGACTTTACTCTGGGTCACGTCTACCATCGCGCCTTCGGCGTTTACTTCTACTGTTTGTTCGGCTTGGCCTATCTTGAGAGTGAAATTCAAACTGGGCAGCGAACCCGTCTCAAGCCGGAGGTCTTTGACGTTTTCCGGGCTGAACCCAGCAGCTTTGGTAGTTACCTCGTAAACGCCAGGAGGCAACTGATCAATGTGATAAATTCCGGCCGAATCGGTTGTAGCAGCCTTTTCTCCGATTAGCGCGGGACCAGTGACTGTTACTGTAGCTCCCGCAATCACAGCACCTGACGGATCTTTTACCATGCCTCGGATGCCGGCTGTCGTTTCCTGCGCAAAGGCAGTAAACGAAAAGACGAGCGTACAGACTGCCGCGTAAAACAGCTTTCTCGCCATATTCTCTCCTCAAAATGTCGATCGGACTTCTGCTACAGACAGGCTCCAGAATCAACGTAGCTGGGGGGTGAGACTCTGGATTTTCAGCTACTCCGAAAGCACTTTGGACACCAGAATCGTCTTCTATTCTTTTCAAAGAGTTACATTCCGAATCGAAAGCGTGTGATCCAGAAAATGGGACTGTCTGGACATGTGGTATATGGAATTGTGGATTTCGTCCCACTTCCATAACTCCTCGTCCCACGCTGGATAGCGGAACCGCGGGTCGTACTCGACGTGGAGCACGCTCCGAACGAGTCTGACAGTAGCCTCTTCGAGAATTCTTGTGGCCTCTTTCTTTATGCTCCGTGACCTTCGTGTTCGCTCTTCTCGGGCATCAAAAGTACTTCGCAAATGAATGGCTGGATCCATTGGCTGTCGCCTGGGGACTATTGGCTGGCCCGTTGGGCGCTGGAGAAGTCGGTGGGAGCGCTCTTTCTTATTGGCTTTGTCAATGTGGTGAATCAGTTCAAGCTCTTGCTCGGCGAGCGCGGATTGCTGCCGGTTCCGCTGTTCGTCAGGGAAGTTCCATTCCGGGACTCGCCGAGTCTGTTCTTCTTCTTCCCTTCCGATAGAGCTTTCACGTTCTGCGGATGGATCGGAGTTGTGCTTTCCGCTCTGATCGTCTCCGGTTTGGTCGATGGCTACACCTGGGCGCTTTTCGCGATATGGGCGGTGCTGTGGGTACTGTATCTCTCGTTCGTCAACGTCGGACAGGTGTTCTACGGATTCGGATGGGAGTCGATACTGCTCGAGGCTGGCGTGCTCTCTGCATTTCTCGGCGGCAGCCACACGACTCCGCAGGTCGCAGTCATGTGGCTCTTCCGCTGGCTGCTGTTTCGTGTGATGTTTGGCGCGGGACTCATCAAGCTGCGCGGCGATTTCTGCTGGCGTGATCTAACTTGTCTCGACTACCACTACGAGACACAGCCGATTCCGAATCCGCTGAGCTGGTTCTTTCACCACGGACCAAAATGGTCCCGCTCAGGTGGCGTGCTGTTCAACCATTTCGCCGAGTTGATTGTCCCCTTCGGCTATTTTCTTCCGCAGCCGATCGCAAGCATCGCCGGTGGGCTGACGATCCTTTTTCAGTCGCTCATCTTCTTGAGCGGAAATCTCTCCTGGCTGAATGTGCTCACTCTCTGCCTTGCATTCAGCTGCTTCGACGATCGCACGCTTACATCTCTCTTCGGCTTACAAATGCCGATTACTCATACACCGGACATGGTTTTTCGGGGGCTGACGGCCGCCCTCTTTATTCTCGTCATTGTGCTGAGCATCAAGCCGGTGCGCAATCTCATGTCGCGACGGCAGGTCATGAATACGGTCTACAACCGCTTTCATTTCGTGGGAACTTACGGCGCGTTCGGTGGTATCACGCGCGAGCGTTACGAGATTGTGGTCGAGGGTACCGATGAAACCGTGATCACCGGCTCGACCAGGTGGCGCGAGTATGAGTTCAAAGGTAAGCCCGGAGATCCTTCTCGTTTGCCTCCGCAGATCGCGCCTTACCATCTCCGCCTCGACTGGCTGATGTGGTTCGCTGCCATGGGCTCCTACCATCGCCATCCGTGGTTCGTTCACTTTCTCGCCAAGCTTCTCGAAGGCGACAAGGCTGTTCTTGGATTAATTAAAACGAATCCATTTCCGGAATCTCCACCACGCTACGTCCGCGCGCTGCTGTACGAGTATCGCTTCTCGTCACCACAAGTTCGGAAGAAGACTGGACTTTGGTGGGTAAGGGAATCAGTCGGCTCCTACTTTCCGACAGTCTCGCTACAGAGTCCAGCACTCCGCGCAATGCTCCAGCAGATGGAGTGGATGGATCTGGAGTAACGGGCAGTCGGCACTCGGCACTCAGCACTCGGCTTAAACCAACTGCAAAAGCAAAACACGACACGGATCACACGGATGCTTCGCTCACGGATCACTCGGAAGAAGTATTTGTCATAACGTCAAGGCATCGATCCACCGGACATGTAAACACCTGAACTGTCGAACCGGCGTGTCCTCAAGCGGATACAAGTTCCAAAATGGAATCACTGAGAAGGCGGCGACTGGCAGTCGGCACTCGGCTCAGCAAATGCAATGTGTCCGAGACTCATCTTCCTTGCCAGAGGCGATTTATGCACTCAGAGAATTTGGAACTCTGGGCTGAAAGAGCGCAGTCTGCAGTTTCGCTTCTTGCCTTTTTCGTGTAATCCGTGCGCGAAGCGTCCGTGTGATCCGTGTCGTGTTTTGTTGTTGTTTTTAGCCGAGTGCTGAGTGCCGAATGCCGATTGCGGGGTTCTCTTTCTGAGCACCTGAATTCCAACCTTTGCCATTTCGGGAAACAGGCGTTTTCCAAACAGCGAAACGCTGTTGCGCATTCAGAGGGAACTCTGACGCGCTCACATTGGCACGCAGCTTGCTTCTGCTCAAGTCAAGTAATCAGGAGTAAGCAGTAGCTTTGCGGAACCGTTCGCGGCAGGACGCAATGCAGACGATATGCGTGATCGCGTCACTTCGTCATCGCACCGTCGAGTAACTTCCTGGAGTGTGTTGCGGCCGTCGCGAGCGGCCCCGCTGAGCCACTGCTGGTCACAAAACTATGACGATTGGTCCCACTTCGTTACTGGAGAGTCGCGCTGCCCGCGGCTCTCAAACTATAACCAGAGACGTGTCTAAATACACGGCTCTCGACCCAGCCCCACGGTTCGCTGTTTCCCCCGCTCCCGGCGCAAGAGCACATCGCATGACCCGCAAACGCAGAACAGTCCTTTGGCTTTACAACGAAGACTATGAATACCTTAGTTCCGTCGCAGACCAGGACATGGATTCGAAGAATGTCTCCATGCATCGGCTGGTGAAAGCGCTACGCAATGCCGGCGTGAAAAGCTTTCTCAAGCTGGATGAGACGCTGAAGCGTTTGCCGCCGCCGGGGAAAGGGTGAGGAAGAGGCTTCTGGCCGCTGGCTACTGGCTTCCGGCTAACAGCCACACCAAAGCCGAGGGATTACGCGCATGCTGTCGCACACGGATCACACGGATGAACCTTTCAGGGTCGCTTCATCACGCTTCTGATCCGTGTAATCCGTGGCATCCGTGAAATCCGTGCCGTGTTTTGGTGTTGCTTTTGGTGTAGCCAGAAGCCAGACGCCAGAAGCCAGAAGCCCTCACTCATCCCGCAACGTCTTCACCGGCTCAACCCGTGTAGCGCGATACGCAGGAATGATGCTGGCCAGCAATCCTATGCAGAGAAGCCCTACGGACACCGTGATGAACGTAAGTAAATCCGTGGACTTCACTCCGTAGATCATGCTGGAAAGCAGGCGTCCGAGGGCGAGCGCGCCGATGATGCCGATTGCGAGGCCGAGCACGGTTGGCTTCATGCCTTCGAGCACGACCAGTTGCAGCACGTCTTTGATCTGCGCTCCGAGAGCCATGCGGATTCCGATCTCGCGCACGCGCCGGCGAACGCTGTAGGCGAGCACGCTGTAGATGCCGATAGCTGCGAGGAAGAGTGCGAGTCCGGCGAAGATGCCGAGCAGCATAGTGCTGAAGCGCTGCTGCGAGAGCGAGTTGCCGACGACCTCGTCGAGCGTGCTGCTGCCCAGAACCGGCAACTCTGGATTGATCTGATGGATTGCCGAAGTGATCGCAGGAACAAGGCTGGCAGCATTGGCAGAGGCGCGCACCACGATCCAGATCGGGAAGGACTGGAAAGGATGATCCGGCGGCTGTTCAAGTTGAGCGAACGGCGCGTACAGCGTCGCATCGGGCGCGCCCTTGAGCCCGTTGTCTTTTACGTCGCCGACAATGCCAACGACTTCGCGGTTCCGATTCGGGAAAAAGAACATGGTCAGGTGTTTGCCGATCGGATCTTCATTCGGCCAGAGTCGCTTGGCCATGGCTTCGCTGATGACTACCGCGCCCGGAGCCGACGCGACGTCCTGTTCGCCAAGTTCGCGTCCGCGAATAAGAGGGATATGCATCGCCTTGAAATATCCCGGCATGATGCCGCGGACCGAAACTTCAGGTTGGTCGGCCATCTGCTGTACGGGCCTGCCTTCGAGTTGTACTGGCTGCACGGATCCACCGCCGGAGAGTGGTAGATCGTCGATGCCCCCTGCGGCCTGTACGCCGGGCAAGCTGCGCACGCGCGAGAGAACTTGGTTATAGAAGGCAAGTTCCTGAGTCGGAGTCTGGAATGTCTTGCGCGCGATCGAGGGCATGACCGCTATTACGTTGTGTGGATCGAATCCCGGATCGACTCGATGCAGCAGCCACAAGCTGCGAATCATCAGGCCCGCGCCGATCAGCAGCATCAGTGAGAGTGCCACTTCGGCAACAACCAGCACCCCGCGCGTGCGGCTGCCCACGACATCGGAACTCGCGCGCGTGCCCTGCTTCAGCGCATCATTCACGTTGGTCTTGCTCATGCGCATGGCTGGAAGCAGACCGGCCAGGATACCCGCCAACACCGACACGGCGAACGCAAATATCAAAACGGGAACGCTCAACGAGATTTCAGAAGCACGCGGCAACTGCGCAGCCGCCGCTGAAACGATGAACCGTATGCTGGCGTATGCGACGCCGAGCCCTAATACTCCACCCAGCAGCGACAACAGCACGGTTTCCGAAATGATCTGCCGAAGCAGTCGCGCGCGGCTGGCGCCAAGCGCCGTCCGGATCGCAACTTCGCGCTGGCGAGAAACGGTGCGGGCGAGAACGAGATTGGCAACGTTGGCGCATGCAATGAGCAGGACGAAGGCCACAGCTCCAAAGAGGACGAGCAACGGCGTGCGCACGTCGCCGACGATATCTTGGTTGATCGGATCCACGGCTGCGCCCCAACCCTTGTCGTCGGCGGGATATTCCTGCTCGAGCCGGCGCGAGATGGTGTCCATCTCAGCTTGCGCCTGCTGGATGGTTACACCCGATCGCAGTCTGCCGACTACAAAGTAATTGTGGTTACCGCGTATGGCGCGCTCCTGAGGCGTCAAGCCGAGCGGAGTCCAGAAGCGAGGAGCGTTCTCGGCGTCCTCGATTGGATATTGGTACTTTGTCGGCATCACCCCGATCACTTTGTAAGCCGCTCCGTTGAGAGTGATGTCTTTGCCCACGATTCCCGGATCGGAATTGAACTGGCTGCGCCAGAAGTTCTCACTGAGAATTACGACGTAGTTATGTCCGGGCTGATCGTCGTCCGGATTGAATGTTCTGCCGAGTATTGGCTGCGCCTGCAGAACCGAGAAGAAGTTGTACGAGACGCGGCGGGCGACCACCGAGCGTGGTTCCCCGGCTCCAGTCAGATTGAAGTTTCCGCCCCCAACCAGCGACATGCCTTGGAATACGTCGTTCTGCGCCTGCCAATCGAGAAAGTTCGCCGGCGAGACGGAGAAGCGCGTCATGCCGGGAAAGCTCGATTGCGGAGGCGTGTGCCAGATATGTACGAGCTGCTCGGGTTGCGGAAACGCGAGCGGCTTGAGCAGCACAGTATCAACCACACTGAAGATGGCCGTGTTCGCGCCAATTCCAAGCGCTAGAACCAGAATGGCGGCAAAAGCAAATCCAGGGTTTTTACGAATTAGACGTCCTGCGAAGCGAAGGTCCTGAAGAAGGTTCGACATGTGAGCTCTCAGACGGGTTAGACGAAGATGTATCGGCGCCTGTTAGCAACAGAACCGGCGGCGGTAGCCGCTGGGGCAGTCGCGCATTTTGCGACTGCGCGCACGAGCTTGGCGGGTATACGGACATCCCTGGCGCTCGCCTTGCCCGCCGAGCACCAGCCCACCGGGCACCAGCCCACCGGCCGCCGCCGCCGGTTCCGTTACTTCACGAACATGCAATCGCCATACGAGAAGAACCGATACTTCTCTTCGATGGCATGGCCATAAGCCTCAAGCACGCGTTCGCGTCCCGCAAAAGCCGATACCAGCATAAGCAGCGAAGAGCGCGGCAGATGAAAATTCGTGAGCAGCGCGCCAACTACCCGGAATCGGAATCCAGGATAAATAAAGATGCTGGTCTCAGCCTCGCCACTTTGAATCCTTCCCGATTCAAGCGCGGCATGTTCCAAAGTCCGCACCACGGTTGTGCCGACCGCGATAACTCTGCGTTTCTCGTCCAAGGCGCGATTAATTGTCTCGGCGGTATGGGTACCAATGCTGTAGCTCTCGACGTGCAGCTTGTTCGCTTCGACACGTTCTTCGCGCAACGGCTGAAACGTTCCCAGCCCGACATGAAGCGTAACCTCTAGGATCTCGACTCCGCGGCTGCGAATTTCATCGAGGATCTGCGGCGTGAAATGAAGTCCCGCAGTAGGCGCTGCAGCCGACCCACGGTTGCGCGCAAAGACGGTCTGATATCGTTCGCGATCTGCGGCTTCATCCTCGCGGCTGATGTATGGTGGAAGAGGAACGTGGCCGATACGTTCGACGCGCTCGAAGAAATTCGGTACCGAAGCGAAACGCAGACGTCGCTCGCCGTACTCTCCCCGTCCAACGATCTCAGCTTCGAGCAATGGCTCTCGTTCTTCACCGCCGAAGCGCAACACTTCGCCAATACCGAGCTTGCGGCCAGGCCGCACCAGCGCCTCCCATTCGCCATTTCCGAGCGCCCGCGTCAGCAGAACTTCAACTCGACCTTTCAGGAATTCACGCGAAGCGGGGTTGCGCCGGCTCAACGGCTGAGCGCGGCTGCCGGAGCGATGTCCAAAAAGTCGGGCAGGGAAGACGCGGCTGTTGTTCAGAACGAGAACATCGCCGCGATTCAGATAAGCAGGAAAACTTCTGAAGCAATCGTCCTTTATGGTGCCGCTCTCGCGATCGAGCACCAGCATGCGAGAGCTGGAGCGATCAGCAAGAGGCTCTTGCGCGATGAGTTCCGGCGGAAGATGAAAGTCGAAGTCGGAGACGAGCACGGGTTGGATGGGAAAGAGTGTAGCGCAGCAAATCTGTCATTCCGAACGCCCGATTTTGGCGGAGGAATCCCTATGAACTTCCATTCTGCGACTTTTCTGCATGGACGTTGGTAGGGATTCCTCACCCCTGCTCACGCGAACTGCACGCGCGAGCAGGAGTTCGGAATGACAAGGGGGAGCGACGATCTACACCAGCTCCCGCACCCGGTCCTCCACCATGTTCTCCCACGCGATCTTGCCGCGATTCGGTTCGCCGCGCAGCAATGACTCGGCGAACTTGGCAGCTTGCTCAGCTTTGATCTTGCCTGGCATCGGCGCGGTGAGCGGATCGACTACCGCTTCGATCAGCACTGGGCCATCGACTTTGAGAGCTTCGTCGAGAATTGATCCGCAACGCTTGGGATCTTCGATCGTGTAACCCGTTCCTCCGCAGGCGCGTGCAAAGGCGGCGAAGTCGATGGGATGCAGTTCGACTCCATACTCCGGATTGCCGAGAAAGACCATCTGCTCCCATTTGATTTGCCCGAGCACGTTGTTCTTGATGACGACCACCCTGATCGGGAGCTCGTACTTCACCGCAGTCACGAAATCGGCCATCAGCATCGAGAATCCGCCATCGCCGACGAACGCGAACACCGGCCGATCCGGATGCGCCGCTGCAGCCGCAATGGCATATGGCAGTCCGCAAGCCATCGTCGCCAGGT